>JAQRMR010000092.1:0-1448 GCA_028599115.1 Methyloprofundus sp. | reverse complement strand
TAGGGTGGAATAGCGTAGCGTTTTCCACCTTCAAACCATCACCCATACCAAACCGTGCTTAACAATGCCGGAAAACGCTAGCGCTATTTCAGCCTACGGTATCTCTTATAAAACACGTCCACCATCAGATATACATTACACCCTTCTTAACGCGCTCTTATAAACTGCATTTCGCTCACGTTTGCCAACTGCCAAAACCAACACAATCACTTCTTTATCAATAACCTGATACACCAGTCGATAGCCTACCGCTCTCAATTTAATTTTGTAACAGTTTTCAGCACCGGCAATCACCGCACTCTGGACAACCGGCTGCTCTAATCGTTCAGATAACTTCTTTTTAAATTGTTCCTGAACAACAGCATCTAACTTATGCCATTCTTTCAGTGCTCGTTTATCAAAGCGAAGTTTAAAGCTCATCTAATGACACTTCAACCGCTTCACCACCCAACCGACTATTCGCAATATCAGCCAACTCAATATCTTCAAGCCGATCAAAAATTAATTCCCACGTCGCCGCTGGAACACAATAAAAAGCCGGTTGATTATGATTAAGTATCGCAACAGGAAAACCATCCCCCCCTGAAATAGTTGCCATTGGATTTTTCTTTAACTCAGAAATACTTGCCGAACTATCCGCTAAAATATTATTGATAACACTCATAACCTTCGCCTCATTTAGTGCCTAAAAAAAACTAACTATAGGTCTTTTTATTCAATATATCAATTCGCAATTTTTCTCATTGATAGCTCCGTAAGGTGAAATAACGCAGCGTTTTCCACCTTCAAAGCACCACCCATGCCAAGCCGTGTTTAACAATGCCGGAAAACGCTGGCGCTATTCCGGCCTACGAGATTCGTTCGCCCGCCTCAAATGTTAAATTATCACTTGCCCAATTTTCTGGGTAAATACCTTGGCTAATGCATCGATGAAAACTTGAATATTGCCAATCAATTGCACGCTCAACCCAACCATGTTTAACCGGATTAAAATGCAAATAATCCATGTGATTTTTATAATCGACCTCATCTCGAATCAAATGCTCCCAATATCGCCGCTGCCAAATACCACGCTCTCCACGCTTAACCTGTGCAAAAGACCGCTTTTCCCCCTTCGCGACCCCCTTTGAAAATTGAGTTTTAATCATTTTCCAACGGTTAGAAAAATCAACATCGCCTTCAGGCAAAGTCCAAATGCAGTGCATGTGTTCAGGTAAAACCACCCACGCATCAATATGAAAAGGGCGTTTTTGCTTGCAGCTCCGAACGGATTCACGCAATAAATCAAGATTCTCAATCAACAAGCTTTTATGTCGATCATATAAATTGACCGTAAAAAAGTAACAACCACCGGAAACACGATAACGATGATAATCAGACATAAGCTTAAACTCTCCATAAAAAACGTAGGGTGAATAACGCAGTGTTTTCCACCTTCAAACCATCAC
>JAQRMR010000091.1 GCA_028599115.1 Methyloprofundus sp. | reverse complement strand
GTGTCTTGAAGGGTGATGGCTGGCGATGTCATCATATGACCAACAAATTCGGGTTTTGTTGCTGTTACATCATTTGTTCGCTGGATAAACTGGCGAAATTTATCCTGAATACTGTCGTAAGCATTTAAATTAATAAATTTAAAAAAATCATTCCAAGTGATGATTCCAATAACCCTGTTTGCTCTGTCTATAACGGGAATAGCTTTTAACTTATGTTGACGCATTAAGTTCCATGCTTGTTCTGCTTCTGTGCCATATTCAACAGTAATAATATCTTTAATCATAATATCAGCGCAGGATAAATTACCTTTTATTCTTTTGAAAGCGCTCGTTTCTACTTTGGCTAATAAATGGCTTAACTCTGAGTGAGTCATATCAATAAAGCTATCGGTACTTTTTAGAGCGTTATCTATATCTTGATCTGAAAAGCCAATTTGATGACTAGGAGCTGAGCTAATATGACGTTGGCGTTTTTCTTTTTGGGCAGGTAGAGGGCTGGGGTAATTTCTTTTTAAAATTAGACGGTTAATGATAATAGCGAGAATTAAAAGGCTAATTACGTTAAGCGCAACAGGAATAATAACAAAGGAGTAACCAAGGCTGGTGATGGCATCCCCTGCCATAACGGGCGTTAGACTGGTGGCAGCTCCAGGTGGGTGTAAGCAGCGTAAAAGCAGCATTAATAAAACCGAGCCACCAACGGCTGAAGCTTGGGCGGTGGTGGGGTCGGAAATGTTGAGAGCACAATAAACCCCGACAGTTGCTGAAATAAGCTGCCCGCCGACAAAAGGCCAAGGTTGTGCAAGGGGGCTATTGGGAATGAAGAATAAAATAATGACGGATGCTCCCATGGAGGCGACAATCAGCGGGTGGCTGGGCCAAGGGGAGAAAACTTTAGTGATTAAAGCAATAAAAAAAATTGAACAAAAACAAGCGATAAGTGACAGGGATTTGGCTTTAGTGCTGAAATTAACAGGGTCGATAGTTAAGTGCCTGAAAAAATTGGCTATGTTCATTTTATGAGTCCTTTATTATGGCTATGTCACCATTAAGTGTGGAAAATAAGCCCGCTTGAAAGCGTTTGATTTATATATCATGTAGCCCGTATGGAGACACGGAATACGGGTGGGCACAAAGCATTGTCTTGCAAAATACCAAAAGATGAATCAAGGCAAGTTTCACCTCTCACTTATGACCACTACACCCGTATTACGCAAGCTTCATACGGGCTACATTGAGTTACAGGCCTTTTCTACATCTAACGGTGATATGGCCTTTATTATTGGGCAAACAATGAAGCTAAAACGTTCGGTAAAAAAGTACTGAGTATGTTCGTGTTTTTATAATATGAAACGCTATTTAAGTAAAAGAGTAGGTAAGTATCGGTAAATTTACAAGAGATATATTGCTGAATGTTATAAAATATCAGGTTATATTTGAAAAAAGGCAATATAAGTAGTGTTTATAAAATGCTTTTGCCATGTTATTGGAGTTATTATGCGCGTTATTCTTTTAGGAAGCCCGGGTTCAGGGAAAGGCACTCAAGCACAGTTTATTACTGAAAAGTATGCAATCCCACAAATATCAACAGGTGATATGTTGCGTGCAGCAGTGAGAGCAGGAACAGAATTAGGGCTTGCTGCAAAGAAAATTATGGATGATGGTGGGTTAGTTTCAGATGATATCATTCTTGGGTTAATTAAGGTTCGAATTACAGAGCCAGATTGCATCAATGGTTTTTTATTGGATGGTTTTCCGCGGACTATTGTACAGGCAGAAGGCTTGATTGAAATGGGTGTGGATATTGACGCAGTGATTGAAATTGCTGTTGAAGATGATCAAATCATTAAACGCATGGGAGGCCGTCGTGTACATCTTGAGTCGGGGCGTAGTTACCATATTGAATTTAACCCGCCTAAAGTTGCCGATAAAGATGATGTCACGGGTGAGGATTTAATTCAGCGTGATGATGATAAAGAAGAAACGGTTAAAAAGCGTTTAAGTGTTTATCATGAGCAAACATTACCATTGGTTACTTTTTACTCTGACCTTGCAAAACAAAATAAACTGAAATTTTCTTCGGTTGCCGGTGTTGGTGCGGTGACGGAAATTACTGAGAAAGTTTTTTCTGCATTAGCATAGCCTACTAGGAGTAGCGGTGGATATTTTAAGTTCAGAAATTTACCAAGATTTTAAAGCACAAGGGTTAATTAGCGCACATTATGGTAATGAGACTCGTGTATATAATATCGTCCCTGCAGAGTTGGCAGGGAGAGGTGACTTAGTCTTTGTAGAGCATGAAAAATATTTATCTGCTGCTTTAGAATCTGAAGTTGCAGCAATAGTAACAACCGCTAAAATTGCTGAAAGCCTAGAGCTTAAGAATACAGCGGTTTTAACTGCGCCTAATGTACGTATGGCGATGGCGTATTTACGCCAAAAATATACCGATAGAAATGTTTATGATTCTGAGTGGGGCCAAATTCATGCAACGGCTGTTATTCATGAGTCGGTCACGATTCCAGAGGGTGTGGTTATTGGGCCTAATGTTGTTATTGGAGCCAATGTTAAGCTAGGGCAGTCTGTGGTTATTATGGCAAATTCAGTGATTGAGTTTGATGTGATTATCGGTGCTAGAACGGTGATTTATCCGAGCTGTGTTATCTCTTATAACTGCCATATTGGTGAGGACTGTATTTTAAAAGCAGGCTGTGTCATTGGTAGTGATGGGCAAGGTTTTGCGCAAGATGCTGATTTTCATCACCATAGAATTCCGCAAACAGGGCGAGTGGTTATCGGCAATAAAGTGGTGATTGGTTCTGTTACTACCATTGATAGAGCAACGTATACTGAAACTAAGGTGCATGACGGTACTATTATTGATGCACAATGTCATTTAGCGCATAACGTGGTGATTGATGAAGACTGTATTTTAGTGGCACAAACAGGTATCGCAGGGTCTAGTCGTTTTGGTAAGCGAGTGATTGCTTCGGGGCAGACGGGGATATTGGATCATGTCACTATTCCTGATGATACGATGCTATTACACCGCGCAGGCGTGCATAGCAGCATTAAAGAATCAGGCATTTATGCTTACGGGCCAGCACAGCCATTTAAAAAATATACAAAAAATATTGCAATTTTTCAGCGCTTAACAGAAGTTTGGTCGAGATTAAGAAACTTAGAAAAGCAAGTTGCTGATTTATCTAAAAAATAATACGAAAACGGAATAGATTGAAATGTCAGAAAAAACATTATATGACAAGCTTTGGGATGATCATGTTGTTCATACTGAGGAGGATGGAGCTGCTCTGATTTATATCGATAGACAGTTAATACATGAGGTGACATCACCGCAAGCCTTTGAAAGCTTACGTTTAGCAGGTAGAGAGCCTTGGAATACACAGCGTAATTTAGCTGTTGCTGATCATAATGTACCGACCACGAATAGAAAACAACAAATACCAGACCCTATTGCGCGCTTACAAGTTGAAACTTTAGATAAAAATTGTGCTGAATTTGGTATTACTGAATTTGATATAGATGATGTACGTCAAGGAATTGTCCATGTTATGGGGCCGGAGCAAGGGGCAACTCTACCGGGTATGACGATTGTTTGTGGTGATTCTCATACTTCAACGCATGGTGCATCAGGTGCCTTAGCGTTTGGTATTGGTACATCAGAGGTTGAGCTTGCTTTAGCAACGCAATGTCTGACACAAAAGAAGTCTAAAAACTTGCTCATTAAGGTTAATGGTTCGGTAGGTGCAGGTGTCACGGCAAAAGATATCGTACTAGCAATTATTGGTGAAATTGGTACAGCAGGCGGTACAGGCTATGCGATTGAATTTGCTGGGTCAGCCATTACTGATTTGTCTATGGAAGGCCGAATGACAGTTTGCAATATGGCTATTGAAGCAGGTGCAAGAGCTGGTTTAATTGCTGTCGATGAAACGACAATTGATTACTACCGTGACCGACCTTATTCACCAAAAGGCGAGCACTGGTTTATGGCGGAAAGGGAGTGGCAAAAACTGCACTCGGATGATGGGGCTGTTTTTGATAAAGTTGTCGAGTTAAATGCCGCTGAGATTAAGCCGCAAGTCACTTGGGGAACCTCACCTGAAATGGTTGTAGCGATTGATGCCGTAGTGCCTTGCCCAACGGATGAGTTTGATGCTGTTAAGCAGCAGAGCATGAATAATGCATTAAGCTATATGGGTTTAGAGGCTAATCAGCCTATTAATGAAATTAAAATTGATAAAGTCTTTATTGGCTCGTGTACTAATTCACGCATAGAAGATTTGCGTGCGGCAGCGGCAGTTATTAAAGGTAAGAAAAAATCAGAGACTGTTAGCTTAGCACTTGTTGTTCCAGGTTCTGGCTTGGTTAAACAGCAAGCAGAAAAAGAAGGCTTGGATAAGGTTTTTATAGCAGCGGGATTTGAGTGGCGTGAGCCAGGATGCTCTATGTGTTTAGCAATGAATGCCGATAAATTACTAGAAGGCGAGCGCTGTGCATCAACATCAAACCGTAATTTTGAAGGTAGGCAGGGCTATGGTGGGCGTACCCATCTAGTTAGTCCGGCTATGGCAGCAGCTGCAGGTATTGCTGGTCATTTTGTTGATGTTAGGGAGTGGGTATAAATATGCAAGCGTTTAAAAAAGTAACAGCAAAAGTAATGCCTTTAGATAGAGCAAATGTTGATACGGATGCTATTATTCCTAAGCAATTTTTGAAATCAATACGTCGCGCTGGTTTTGGTCCTTACTTATTTGATGAGTGGCGTTATGAGGATGTTGGTGAGCCAGAAATGGATTGTAGCCAGCGTCCATTAAAAAAAGACTTCGTCTTAAATAACCCCGATTATCAAGGGGCAGAGATTTTGTTAACGCGTGAAAACTTTGGTTGTGGTTCTTCAAGAGAGCATGCGCCTTGGGCGCTTGAAGATTACGGCTTTAGAGCGGTTATTGCACCTAGCTTTGCGGATATATTCTTTAATAACTGCTTTAAAAATGGAATTTTACCGATTATTTTAGAAGCAGAAGTAGTGGATAGCCTATTTAAAGAGCTTGCTGCAGGCTATCAGTTAACTATTGACTTAGAGGCGCAAACAATAATAACGCCCAAAGGTGAAACTATTCAGTTTGATGTAGATGAAACACGTAAATATCGTCTTTACAATGGTTTAGATGATATCGCTTTAACTTTATTGCAAGCGGATAAAATTAAAGCTTATGAAGTAGAGCGTGCTAAACGAGCGCCATGGCTGTTTACATAAAACAAATTAAATGTGAAATAATTCACATAGAAAAAGTTACATACAAGATTTAATAAGATTATTAAGAGAAAAAAATGACACATAAAATTGCAGTATTAGCCGGTGATGGAATTGGCCCAGAGATTGTTAATGAAGCCGTTAAGGTTTTAGATTATTTAAATGCTGATATGGGGTTAGGTCTAGAATTCGAAAATGGCTTAATTGGTGGCGCTGCTTATGATGAAACAGGCTCACCATTTCCTGAAGCAACGATTACATTAACAAAAGCAGCCGATGCAATTTTATTAGGTGCAGTAGGTGGTTATAAATGGGAGTCATTAGATATTGCAGTACGCCCTGAAAAAGGCTTACTGGGATTACGCTCTGAGTTAGAATTATTTTCTAATTTACGTCCTGCTATTCTTTACCCACAATTAGCAGATGCTTCTACGTTAAAGCCTGAAGTTGTTGCTGGCTTAGATTTAATGATCGTTCGTGAGTTAACGGGGGGCATTTACTTTGGCCAGCCAAGAGGTATAAGAGTTTTAGATAACGGCGAAAAGCAAGGTTACAATACTTTAGTCTATACAGAAACTGAAATTAAACGTATTGCACATTCTGCATTTAAAATTGCACAAAAGCGCGATAAACGTTTATGCTCTGTTGATAAAGCCAATGTATTAGAGTGTACTGAATTGTGGCGTGAAATTATGGACGAGGTCGCTAAAGACTATCCTGATGTTGAATTAAGTCATATGTATGTTGATAATGCATCGATGCAGTTAGTGAGGGCGCCTAAACAATTTGATGTTATGGTAACAACTAATATGTTTGGTGATATTTTGTCTGATACAGCGTCAATGCTAACCGGTTCAATTGGCATGCTACCCTCGGCTTCTTTGGATTGTAATGGTAAGGGAATGTATGAACCTATTCATGGTTCGGCGCCTGATATAGCAGGAAAAGGCATTGCTAACCCATTGGCGACTATTTTATCGGCAGCGATGATGTTACGTTATACCTTCAATCAAAGTGTTGCAGCTGATAGAATTGAAGCAGCAGTGAACAGTGCTTTAGATTCCAATGTACGTACTGCAGATATTTATTCAGATGGTATGCAAAAAGTAAGCACCTCTGAAATGGGTGATGCTGTTGTTAATGCATTAAAAGCAGGAGTATAAGGTGGCTAAAAAATACAATATTGCTGTTGTTGGTGCAACTGGGGCTGTTGGGGAAGCGATGCTTTCAATACTAGAGCAGAGAAACTTTCCTGTGGACAATGTTTATGCATTAGCTAGTTCTCGATCAGTTGGTAAGCGTATTGAATTTAATGGCGGTCACTTAGTTGTTGAAGATTTAGCTGAATTTGATTTTTCTAAAGCACAAATTGGACTTTTTTCAGCGGGTGCGTCATTATCAGAAAAGTATGCGCCGATTGCCGCAGAAGCAGGGTGTATTGTTATCGATAATACCTCACAATTCCGTTATGATGACGATATTCCACTGGTGGTACCAGAAGTAAACCCTGAAAGTATTGCTGAGCACAAAAAGCGCGGTATTATTGCGAATCCAAATTGCTCGACTATTCAAATGTTAGTGGCAATCAAACCAATTTATGATGCAGTTGGTATTGAGCGAATTAACGTTTGTACTTACCAAGCTGTTTCAGGGTCAGGGAAAGAAGGAATAGAAGAAGTTGTTGGTCAAACTGCACAGTTATTAAACGGTAAGCCGATTACATCAAAAGTTTATCCTAAACAAATTGCTTTTAATGTTTTGCCGCAAATTGATGTTTTCATGGAGAATGGATACACCAAAGAAGAAATGAAGATGGTTTGGGAAACTAAAAAAATTATGGGTGATGAATCCATTCAAGTTAACCCAACAGCAGTGCGTGTTCCAGTTTTTTATGGGCATTCAGAAGCAGTGCATATAGAAACAACAGAAAAAATCACGGTAGATAAAGTGCGTGAAGTCTTATCTTCAACAACAGGCATTACAGTACTAGATGACCGGATTGATGGTGGTTATCCAACGGCAGTCACAGAGTCATCAGGGAATGATGATGTATTCGTTGGGCGTATTCGTGAGGATATATCGCATGAAAAAGGCATTGACCTTTGGGTGGTGGCTGATAATGTGCGTAAAGGTGCGGCATTAAATAGTGTACAAATAGCAGAAGAATTAATTAAAAATTATATTTAAGCATAAAAATAAAAAGCGATATTTTGTTCTATAGAGATAGAGCAGGGAGATTATGATGCATAAGTTGAAAAAAATTGTCGTAGCGATGAGCTTACTAGCGCCAGTTTCTGCTTACCCACTAGGGGTGGGGGAGTTGACACTGAATTCGGCATTAAATGAAAGCTTAAATGCGGAAATATCTCTCGCTTTATCGGCTAATGAAGATATAAATGATATATCTGTATCCATAGCAAGCCCTGAGAAATTTGCTGAAGCGGGTATTTCATGGCACTATTATTTATCAGGAATACGCTTTAATAAAGTCTCAAAGGGTAATAACAAGTATATTGTTGAGCTCACCTCTAACAATATAGTTCAGGAACCTTTTTTAGATTTTTTGTTAGAAGTTAAATGGCCTAATGGCAATGTTTTTAAATCATTTACTGTTTTAGTTGATCCTGCACCAGAGAGTCAAAGTGATTTTATGGAGCCTGTTCAGGGATTAGTCAATAAACCGAAAAAATCGGTAACGACAGCGCGAGTAGTTGAGAGAGAGGTTGAACCAGATCTTTCTAGCTTAGCAGTTGAAGGTGAATACGGGCCAACAAAACGTAATGATTCTTTATGGAAAATTGCCGAAAAGATTAACCATAATCAGGATCAGTCTGTTGAGCAAGTCATGATGGCGCTCTATAAGGCAAATCCGCGAGCATTTTATAAAAAAAATGTAAATGCTTTGATGGCAGGTAAAACATTAAAAATCCCTTCAAATTCAGATATTAACCAGTTATCAAAACAGCAGGCGCATACTGAGTTTTATTTGCAGCATGATATTTGGACAGGTAAAAGAAAAGCCCGCCCTAATTCTAGGGTAGTTGCGCCCTCAGTTAAAAAGAAAGCCAAGCAACTAACTCTTGTTTCACCTGTTAAAGATGAGTTAAAAGCAGAAGATGGCTTAGTTGCTGATACCGAGCAGAAGCAAACATTAATTAATCAAAATGAAGCGTTGCAAGCAAGACTAGCTCTATTGGAAGAGAAGTTTTCTGTTATGCAGAAAATGCTTACGATTAAAGATAAAGAGCTGGCAGCGTTACAGGATGCGCGGTTTTCTGAAGAACTAGATGCAATAGAAGAAAAAAGCAAAGAAGTCGTTAAAGAAAAAATTGCGCCGATAAAAGAAATAGCTAAACCAGAGCCTGCTGCAAAAGAGACGCTTGTTACACCGCCTAAGGTAGTGGTTGAAGATAAAAAAACTCAGGTAGCTTCTGATGTTATAGAAGAAGGCACTAGTTACATAAATATAATGTTAGGCCTCTTATTTGTTTTATTAGCAGCAATCGCTGGTATATTTTCATGGCGCAGGCGTCAAACTGATGATGAGACTGAGGTTGAAAATATATTTAAAACAGCGGAACAGTTTTCTGGCGCTGATGACTTAGCACCAATAAAAACTGATAAAGAGGAAGGTACTATAGTAGATAGAAGTGCTGCTAGTGCAGCAGTCGTTGAGCCTTCTAAAATAAAAGAAGAGGTAATGGATGATGTGCTGCTTGATGCAGATACCTTCTTAGCCTATGGGAAGTATGATGAAGCAGAAAAAGCTTTACGTGATGAAATTAGCCAATTCCCAAATAAAGATAGCTATAAGTTAAAACTATTAGAGGTTTTTTACAGCAGCGAAGACAATGATGCTTTTGACGCTTTTGTTCAAGAGTTAGTTAAGGATGGAAAGCGTTCAGATAGTGTTTTTTGGGAAAACGTATCGGCAATGGGGCAAGATTTTTCGACGAATTCAGAGCTATTTTCTAGTGATGTTATTAGGGATGAGAGCCCTGAATTTGATTTAAGTATTGATGAGTCATTTGCTTCTCCAGTGGATAAGTCGCCAGAGGTGGCTGAAGAGCCTATTATGGAGCTTGACCTTAGTGATGAAGAAGCGACTGAAGAGAAGGCTTTTTCTGAACCTGAAAAATTAGATATTGAAAGCTTTGAATTTACACCTAGCCAGGATGGTAACGCTTTAGATGCTGACCCTAGCCTAGAAGAAAATAATTTTTCAGTTGAGGAAGGCGTTCATTCCGATGCGCTAGAAATGATTGATTTTTCTTTGGATAAAAAAAGCGAGGAGATTTCTAAAGATATAGGTGAGCCTGAACCGGAAGAGTTAGAAGTTATTGACATGGACTTAAGTTTAACCGCTGAAGAAAGTCATGTTGATACTATTTCTAGTGAAGATGATCCTGATTTGTTATTGGAAGATTCTGAAGCTGATATTAATTTAGCAGAATTTAGTTTACCTGAGGAACCTAAATTAGCCGACGAACTGAGTTTAGATGAAGAAGTTATAGCTCAAGACCTAGGGCAGGAAGTGATAGAAGAGAGTGATACAGAGTTTGATGATTTTGACTTTGATTTCTCGGTAGAGGGGGATGCGTCATATACCGCCCCAGAGGAAGACTCTGAAGTAGGTAGTGAGTTAAGCTTAGAGGATGATGAGCAAAAGTTGAGTATTGATCCAAGTATTATTTCAGATATTAATGATACCGGGGATTATGAAACTAATTTAGATTTAGCGAAAATGTATGTTGCGATGGGAGAGAATGATGCAGCAAAAGAGTTAGCTGAAGATATATTCGCCAATGGTTCTGATGAACAAAAGAAAGAAGCGAAGGAAATACTAGATCATATTGCTTCTTAGGTATTTAATTTCTTAATCGATACAAAAAAGCCCCATTATTGCTTAGCAATAGTGGGGCTTTTTTATGTGCTTGTATCAATTTATACCGCAATACTGACGGCACCTTTGATTTTATTCATTGCATTTTTTTCTAGTTGACGAATTCGCTCAGCAGAAACATTATAGCGATCTGCTAATTCGTGCAAAGTCATCTTTTTCTCAGAAAGCCATCGACTAGTAACAATATCCTGGCTGCGTTCATCTAAGTTATTAATGGCATTGCTTAACAATGATTCCTTATGGCCTTGCCAATCTTCGTTTTCTAATAATAAAGCGGGGTCAGCATTATGTTGTTCTAAATAAGTCACTGGGGAGCCGAAGCTTTCTTCGCTACTATCTTCAGGTAAGTCGAAAGCCATGTCTTTACCATCAAGACGAGTTTCCATCTCGTAAACAGTTTTTAAATCAACATTAAGATTTTCAGCAATAGCTTCTGCTTCATCTTTAGAAAGCCAGCCTAGCTTTTTCTTAGACTTTCTTAGATTAAAGAAAATTTTTCTTTGTGATTTAGTGGTTGCGACTTTAACAATGCGCCAGTTTTTAATAACATACTCATGTATTTCAGCGCGAATCCAATGGACAGCAAAAGAAACAAGGCGAACCCCCATATCCGGGTTAAATCGCTTGACGGCTTTCATTAAGCCGATGTTTCCCTCTTGTACAATATCGCTTAAAGGTAAACCATAACCGTTGTAACCGCGTGCAACATGAGCGACAAAGCGCAGGTTTGCCATCACTAATTGCTTTGCCGCTTCAAGATCACCTTCATCTCGGTAGCGTAAAGCAAGAGCTTGTTCTTCTTCTGCATTTAATTTATTAGTTTGACCAATAACATTTAGAGATGAATCAAAATTATTCGAATTTAATGAAATGGGTAAGGCTAATGAATCAGACATGATAACTCCAAAAAGTAAACATATTTCTTTATAATATCACTCTATATAATACATAGCTATCATTCTTGATTATTTTGCGAATAGATTCATGAAAATATATAAATTTAGCGTAGAATATGGCGTTTTAAATAGTGAAAAGTTAAAGGTTGAATAGTTAATGGATAGTAAATTACTTGAAATTTTAGCATGCCCAATTTGTAACAGTACTTTAGTACATGATAAAGCAGCACAAGAGCTTTTATGTAAAGCAGATCGTCTTGCATTTCCTGTGCGTGATGGAATTCCAGTGATGCTAGAAGTAGAAGCGCGAGCATTAAATGCTGAGGAAGTGGATAAATTAAAAAGTTAAGTCTGATAGATTAGTCTGCAGTGCTCTTTTTTAATTTGCCTATTATGTAGAGCGCTGGCAACTAATGCTTGCTGTATACCTAGGTTTTTGAGTTGCATGACATCATTTAAGTCACGTATTCCACCAGCAGCGATAAAATTATGATTAGGGTAGTGCTGGAGGTAGTGCTTTATTTTTTGTAAATCTGCTCCACAATTTTTACCCACTAACGCTAAGGTCATAATAATTAACTTCTTAGGCCATAATTCAGGTGAATTATAGAGTATAGATTTTCCCATCTCTAAATTATCAGTAGCAAAATCTAAAGATAAAATAAAATTTTTCTCTAGCGATTTTAATGCGGAGCTATCAAAAGATTCTGTGCCTAAAACAGGAATATGTTGAGTATTTTTTAGCGGTTGATAATTAGGCTTGATAACGCCACAGTCAACCATAAACTCAATCTCAGGGAATGTTTTAAATAGTGTATTAATACAGGCAGTATTGTTTCCTGTACCCATTAAACTATCAATATCTGCGATATAAAGCGTTTTAAAATTCCAAATATTTAAATAAGCTTCAATAACAGCAGCAGGCTCACTAAAAGAACATAAAGCTGTTGATAAGGGTTGATAATTTTTGCGTTGGCCTTGCTTGGCTAAAACAGCATGACCAGATTTAATATCAATAACAGGGATGATTTGCATGATGCGTTTGTTAGTTTTTGAATTTATAACAGGCGGTGGTTTCGTTAATGATATTTTGCCTGCCTCTTTAATGCAAGAGGGCAGAATGATGCGTGATGCATTACTGCAGGATTTAAGAAGCATTGAAAATTTACAGCTCTTAGTTTTAAGTGACGAGCGAGTGGAGCAGCCTCAAGAATCAGAAGGTGTTTTACTGGATATAAAACAAGGAACAGATTTAGTCTCTTATTTACAAAATATAAAAGCTGATTATGATGCGGTATGGCTTATCGCACCAGAAACAGATGGAATACTGGTTAATTGGCAGCAATTTTTTAAACAAGAAAATAAACAAGTTTGCCTGAGTACAAGAAAAGCATTAATGCTTTGCCAAAACAAACTAGAAACGACGCATCACTTGCAGAAAGCGGGAATTAATTGTGTTAGCAGCCAAAAATATCAGCCGTCAATAACAATTGATGCCGGGTCGTGGGTGCTAAAACCTATTGATTCAGTGGGCTGTGAAGATGTTTATTTGATAGAAACTGAGCAGCAATGGCTTAGTAGGGCGCAAACTTTAGATAAGCAGCGGGAGTATTTAATTCAGCCTTATATCAAAGGTGTAGCACTTAGTTTATCGGCCTTATTTTACCAAGGTAAAGCTACTTTTATTTGTTGTAATCAGCAGCATTTAAACCTTAAAAGTAATGAATTTCAATTACATGCTTGCACTGTTAATGTTCAGCAAGAGCAAAGTTTAGATTACCAAATACTATGCTCTAAAATTGCACAATCGATACCGGGCCTATGGGGATATAGTGGTATTGATTTAATTAAAACTGAACAAGGTGAGCTAGTTATCTTAGAAATAAACCCTCGATTGACCACTTCTTATGTAGGTATTAAACAGGCAACAGGCATTAATGTTGCAGCTCAAGTTTTAGGTTTATTGGATAATAGAGTACCTGATTTAACAAGAACAAGATCAAACACTGTTTTGGTTAAGATTGATTAAGGAAAAGACTTTGCAAGATAATATAATTGGCTGGGATGTGGGCGGTGCGCATTTAAAAGCTGCCTGGCTAAACTCTAATGGTGATGTGGTAGCTGTGTATCAAGAACCTTGCCCTTTATGGCAGGGCTTACATACCTTAGAGAAAGCACTAGCTAATATTTTACAAAAATTACCGCATGAAATTAAGCAGCATTGCCTAACAATGAGTGGTGAGCTTGTAGATTTATTCAGCTCTCGTGCCGAAGGTGTGCAAGCGATTATTGATTTTATGCAAGAAAAACTGGCGCATAATAACTTAAGTATTTATGCAGGGCGACTAGGGTTTTTATTACCGAATGCTATTAGCTCGGCAGAATTTGATGATATTGCTTCGGCTAATTGGTTGGCAAGTGCAAGCTATGTTGCAAAGCAAATTGAAACCGGTGTTTTTGTTGATATAGGGAGTACAACGAGTGATGTTTTATTACTAAAAGAGCATCAAGTCTTAGCACAAGGGTATACGGACTTTCAGCGATTAAAATCGAGTGAATTGGTTTATACCGGTGTGGTAAGAACCGCGGTCATGGCTGTTTCTCAATCAGTTAAATTTTCAGGAAGCCAAGTGGGCTTGATGAGTGAATATTTTGCCACGATGGCGGATGTTTATCGTTTAACCGCTGAGTTACAAGAGCAAGCGGATCAAACAGAAACGGCAGATGGTGCGGATAAAACAATAGCAGCTAGCGCTAATCGTTTAGCCCGAATGATAGGTTGTGACTTACATGACTTTTCTTTAGCTAATTGGAAAAACCTGGCTTATGAAATAAGAAAACAGCAGTTAGCACGAGTTCAACAGTCAGTAGAAAGACAGCTCAATCGTTTAGATAAGCCTGAAAGTTGTACATTAATTGGTGCAGGTATTGGACGTTTTCTGATACAAGAAATTGCTGAGAATCTTAATTTAACTTATCTTGAGTTTGATTCTTTTTTTAACGCAGAAGTAGAGATAAGTGAAATGAAAATAGCTGATTGTGCACCAGCAGTGGCTGTCGCTTATTTGGCTTGTGATATGCAAGGAATCCTTGATTAACTTAATCAGAGATTCCTTAAAAGACAGATGCTAGCCATGCCATTGTTTGTTAAAATTAACTTTACTTCGCACAAACAACATGCGGAATTTTTGTATCACCGCAGGTGCTTTTAATTACATGTTATTTGATTCCCCTCAACAGTATTCACTTCCTTACCTAGCGGATAGTGCAAGATTATTTGCGCATATTGCTAATCAGCCTTGGTCGATTTTTTTAGACAGTGGCTTGGCAGAAAAGCGCCAGGGGCGTTTTGATATTTTAGCTGCTGAGCCGACAGCAACTTTAGTAACAGTCGCTAATGAAACCACAATATGTTCAGGTGGAACGTGTGAAATCTCACAAGATGATCCATTTAACTTAATTAAAAACTACTTACCGTTTGAAAATGCTTTTCCAGAACTGCCTTTTAATGGTGGAGCTATGGGATATTTTTCTTATGATTTAGGTCGCCGACTAGAAATACTACCAAGTCTTGCGGAAGATGCAGAAAATATTCCGGATATGGCGGTTGGTATTTATCAATGGGCGATTATTGTTGATCATCAGGAAAAGAAAAGCTACTTAGTCGGTAATGTTGAAGCAGACCAAAAGTGGCAAGACTTAATACAAACTTTTAGTGACTATCCGACTTCAGAACTAGACAATACGGAATTCAAAGTGACGACGGCTGTAAAATCTAATATGACTGAGACCGTTTATGCACAAGCATTTGATCGAATAAAAAACTACTTGCAAGAAGGGGATTGCTACCAAGTTAATTTAGCTCAGCGATTTATGGCTGAATGTGAAGGGAACTTATGGACTGCTTATTGTGCTTTGCGTAAATTAAATTCAGCCCCGTTTAGTGGGTATTTTAATGTGCCTGGCGTACAAATTCTTAGTTCCTCACCAGAGCGGTTTTTGAAAGTGTCTGCTGGGTGTGTAGAAACGAAGCCAATAAAAGGAACGCGGCCTCGTAAAACAACAAGTAAAGAAAATCAGCAACAAATTGATGCTTTAAAAAGCAGTCCTAAAGACCGTGCTGAAAACTTAATGATTGTTGATTTATTACGCAATGATATTAGCAAAAATTGTGTTGATGGCTCTGTTAAAGTTCCTAAACTGTTTGATGTCGAAAGTTATGCAACGGTGCATCATTTAGTCAGTACAGTTAGTGGCAAGCTAAAATCGGAACACCATGCTTTAGATTTATTGCGCAGTTGTTTTCCTGGCGGCTCTATTACCGGCGCACCTAAAATTAGAGCCATGGAAATTATCGAGGAACTAGAGCCTAATCGGCGTGGGGTGTATTGTGGTTCATTAGCGTATATAGGTTTTGATGGCAATATGGACAGTAATATAACTATTCGTACATTAGTACACTCAAATAATAAATTACGGTTTTGGGCGGGAGGCGGTATCGTTTATGATTCTGTTAGCAAAGATGAATATCAAGAAAGTTTTGATAAAGCTGCTGCAATGCTGACACTATTAGAGCAATTTCAAGACAAATGATTGTCCTAAAGTTGGGAGGGAGTTTGTTGTCCCAAGCTGTTTTACAGCAATGGTTATTGCTTGCTAGCCGAAAAGGCAAGGGACAGCTTGTTATTGTGCCGGGTGGTGGTGTTTTTGCAGAGCAAATTCGGCTAACTCAAGAGCAATGGCAGTATAGTGATAGAACCGCGCATCAAATGGCTATTCTTGCGATGCAGCAAGTGGCTTTATTATTTCAAGGTCTCTGTGCAGACTTGGTTTTAGTCAATAAAATTGGATTAATCACAGAAAATTTGCAGCAAAATAAGGTGGTTGTTTGGTTGCCTGAAGTAGCTGAGTTAGATGCATTAGAGGTTCCGGCGACCTGGGATATTACCTCGGATACTTTAGCCGTCTTTTTAGCCAAACAATTACAAGCAGAAAATACATTTTTGATTAAATCAGCAAAAATACCAGCAGCAACTAATCTACAGCAATTAAGTGGGCTTGGTATCGTTGATAAAGCCTGTGCTACAACGGCCAAAAAATTAGCTGTCAATGTGCAATGCTTACAAAGCAATCAGTTTGCTTTTTTTGCATCATTCTTAACTGGGAATGCTTAGTTATGACTAAATCCCATTCGATTTTTAGTATACGCGGCCTTAGTGCTCGCTCAGTTAACTTATTGACTCGCTTTATTAACCATAAGTTTCAGCATGCTTACTATCGCACTAAAGAATCTTTAGGGCAGCATAAGCGTGAGCTTGTCGTTATCAGGGTAGAAGAAGCTAGCGAAAGCTTAGAAGAAACAAAAGTTTATTTTTCAGATGCATTGGAGCGGTTTAAAGCGGTTGTTCAGGTTGAAAAAGGATCTTTAGAGGATAAATATCGTTTATTAAAACGACAATTTGATTTTTGTGAAACGCAGGCACAACGAGTTGCAGAACGAATTAAGGCGATTGAAGATGTCAGTGATGCACTTTTTCTCGAATGGGAAAAAGAATTAAAAGAATATACGAGTCGTTCTTTAAGAGCGCAAAGTCGGCAGCAGTTGAAATTATCTAAACAACATTACACGCGGCTTTTAAAAGCGATGCGTAAGGCAGAGAAACAAATTAACCCTGTCTTAGGTGCATTTAGAGATCAAGTTTTATTTTTAAAACATAATCTAAATGCTAATGCGATTGCTGCATTACAGCAAGAATTTGCAGTCATTGCTTTAGATATATCGCAATTAATTGCAGTGATGGAAGCTTCTATTTCTGAAGCAAATCATTTTGTTCAAGTTCTTGTAGAGCAAAAAAACTTAGTGGCATTACCACCCTCAAAATAGAGAAAATTATGCGTATTGTTTTAGGTGTGGAATATGATGGCAGTGGTTTTTTTGGCTGGCAATGGCAACAAGATGGCTTGCGTACAGTGCAAGATGAAGTGCAAAAAGCAGCCTCTCGTGTGGCGAATCATACCGTGACGGTTATTTGTACTGGGCGTACAGATACCGGAGTTCATGCGCTAGAGCAGGTCGTGCATTTTGAAAGTCATGCTCAGCGTAGCCAACATGCTTGGTTGTTAGGCATGAATGCAAATTTGCCGGATGATGTGCGCATTATTTGGGTGCAAGAAGCAGTAGGTGATTTTCATGCACGTTATAGTGCAATTGCTCGATTTTACCGGTATATTATTCTAAATCGTCCGACAAAATCAGCCCTACAACGTGATCGTGTTACTTGGTGTCACGCACCACTTAATGCAGAAAAAATGCACTTAGCAGCGCAAAGTTTGGTCGGAACGCATGATTTTACTTCCTTTCGAGCACTTAAATGTCAGTCAATTAGCCCGATGCGTCTCATGTATTTTGTTGATGTTTACCGGGAAGGTGAGCAAGTGATTATGGATATTTCAGCCAATGCATTTTTACACCACATGGTGCGTAATATTGCCGGTGTATTGATGGCAATAGGCAAGGGAGAGAAGTCGATAGAATGGACGCGGCAGTTATTATTAGAAAAGAATAGGCAAGTCGCAGGGGTGACTGCATCACCGCATGGTTTGTATTTAGGCGGGGTATATTACCCTGAGCAGTATCAATTAAATAAACATCCAATTTTCGAAAAACTCCCTGCCAATGCGCAGCGATTTCAACATGAGGGTAAATAATGAAAAAAATACTATTACTATCGGTGAGTTTAGCACTTTCAGGCTGTGCAAGTTTTGGGGAGGGTGTTGCCACTGCTTTCTTAAAAAAGCAAGAAGAGCAAGATTTACGCCAGTGAAAAATCTATGGAAAAAGATTTTCTGGTATGCAGAGCAGCTTTGATCAGCCAGGGGATACAGAGAAAGTATTAATGGTACATGGGGTTGGTACGCACGTACCAGGTTACAGCACTCAATTCCAAGAAAAATTATCGGCTGAACTGAGACTAGTATTAAAAAGTTCACGTTA
>JAQRMR010000090.1 GCA_028599115.1 Methyloprofundus sp. | reverse complement strand
GGGATAAGTAAGGAGCTTGCTTTAGTAATGACTTCACCTTCGGTATAACCAAAGATAGTTTGTGCTGCTAAATTGAAGCTTTGTATTGTGCCATCTAAGTTAATCGTTAACACGCCGTCAGTGGCATTGTGTAAAAGGGATTGCAGTCTAGTTTGCGCAGTAATTAGCTCAAAGCCTAAGGCTGTCGCCTCTTGGTTTTGTTGCTTTAAGCGCTCTATTTCTCGCAATAATTTTGCCACTTCTGCAGGTGTCAAAGCCGTAGTTACTTCCTCAGCATTCATCAGTCTCAACCTTGAGTTAAGAGTTTAGTGCTACACATAAGAATCCATTTTTTCTTCAGCGGTTGATAGTGCAGAAACAAAAATAACAGGGATATTAGCGACTTCAGGCATTTCCTTTAAGCGCTGACAGCTTGATAGCCCGTCTAGCACAGGCATATTCACATCCATTAATATTAAGTCTGGATTGATGTCTGCAACAATATCTAAGCAAATTTGCCCATTAATGGCGGTTTCAATTGTGTAATTATCTTCTAATAGCTCTTCAATAATCTCTAAATTAAAAGGTTCGTCATCAACCGCTAAAATGGTGTACTGCTGAGTCATTTATACTTCCTTGAATGATTTCTATCGCGTGAGTCTTGATACTAACATTGTTTATTTAACAAGGTAAGCCCCCTAATTTATGTGCTACATAATATCCTGTATGGCTTTTGTGTATGGGCATCTTAGCTAATTCGCCTGTTGCGCGTCTATTGTACTAAGGTCGTAATTTGCTATTAAATTTTAGGCATACAAAAATTATGAAGTCATGAGTGTTTGCCAAATTTGTGCGACTTTTTGACGGGCCTCAATCAGTTCTTCTTGTGGAATCATGGCTTTATTGTCTTGCAGCGCTTCTTTATGGCCTCTATCCCTAAACGTGCAATAAGCGGACTCTAGGCTACACGCTTGTTCTGGTGTTAATAGTTTTAATGTCGTTAATTGACCTAATAAGCGCATATTATCGGTAAAGTCGCTTAGTTCTGGGTGTTGGTTGCCAAATGATAAAACCAAATACTGGACCATGAATTCTATATCTGTAATGCCGCCAATGCCTTGTTTTAAGCTGAACAATTCAGCTGTACTTTTATCTAAATTCTTACGCATTTTAATGCGCATTTCACGCACTTCTTTTTTTAGTTCAGCATTATTTCTAGGTTTTCCTAAGGTTTTTTTACGTATGGATTCATATTCATTTTGGGTATTAATATCACCATTAATAAAGCGAGCACGCACAAGCGCTTGGTGCTCCCATGTCCATGCTTCATTATCTAGGTAGTCTTGGTAGCTATTAAGCGGTGTGACCAATAGGCCAGCTTCACCTCGAGGGCGCAGGCGCATATCAATTTCGTAAGCGATACCTGAAAGCATCTGCGTATTAAGTAGGTTACGAATGCGCTGCCCTAAATTGGCATAAAATTGCATACTGGTGATTTGCTTACGGCCATCTGTTAATGCATTGTTGTCGGGGTAATTACAAATAAAAATAAGATCCAAATCTGAACTATAACTTAGCTCTATCCCCCCCAATTTACCGAAGCCTAAAACCCCAAAATAACTATTTGCATAACTTGTATTAGGCGGTACGCCATGTTTTTTCTCTAATATTTGCCAAGCGACTTCCGTTGCTTTTTCTAAGATAACTTCAGCAATATAGCTAAGGTAATCACTCACCACCATCAGTGGTGCTGCTCCCATAATATCGGCTGCGGCAACACGAAGTACGTTGATTTGTTTAAACTTACGCAAGGCAAACATAATTTGCTCAATATCATCAGGCTCTATTTCTGTTAATGCCGATTCTAGCTGGATTTTTAGTGCTGATTTTTCTAAAGGCTCATAAAGTGAGCGTGTATCTAATAGCTCATCAAACAGTGAAGGAAATTGGCTTAGGTAATCACTAATCCAAGGACTGGCTGAGCTTAATTTAATTAATTGATGCAAACCGCCCTCATTTTCTGCAAGCAAGGCAAGGTAGACATTTCTACCTGCGAGAGCTTCAAATAATCGGCACAGTCGCTGTAATGTTTGCTGAGGATTTTTTTCTTTAGGCGCTAGCTCTAAGATTTTAGGCATCAGCTTGTTTAATGCGTTTGCCCCTTTAATCGTTAAGCGTTTAATACTTGAGGCATTTTGAAACTGATCAATTAAAGTGAGTATCTCTTCAGGCTTTCGATAACTAAGTTCCGCCAGTTGGTTTAAGCGAATTTCTTCATGTGCTTGCCCCATCCAAATTTGGCTGCTGGTGCTCGGTTGAGCCTCTTTATCTTCAATAGAAAACACCTCAGTAAAAACAGCGTGGACTTGTGTGCGTACTTTATCCAGTGCTTGTTTAAAACTTTGCCAATCACTAAACCCCATAGAAAACGCTAAAATTAGCTGCTCTTTCTCAGTTTTAGGTAAATCATGTGCTTGGCGATCTTGGTATTCTTGTATATGATTTTCAGCGCGGCGTAAAAATTGATATGAGCGAATAAGCTGCACTGAGTCTTCAGCGGAAAGTAAGCCTTTATCACCGAGTAATTTTAGGATAATTTGAATTTGACGCTCTTGTAAATCAGTATCCTGTCCACCACGTATCAACTGAAAAGCTTGGCCAATAAATTCAATTTCACGAATACCGCCCGGCCCTAGCTTGACGTTATCCATGCGATCTTTACGCTGTAGTTCTTGAGTAATTTGTTGCTTTAAACTGCGCAATTCTTCAAACGCACCATAGTCAAGATAGCGACGATAAACGAAAGGCTTTATCAAGCTCATAAACTGTTCTGCGCCCTGTTTATCTCCCGCGACAGGCCGCACTTTTACCATTGCATAGCGTTCCCATTCTCTGGCTTGCGTTTGATAGTAATTTTCTAGGCCGTCAAAGGTCATTAAAATCGGGCCGCTATCGCCAAAAGGCCGTAAGCGTATATCGGTTCTAAAAACAAAGCCATCCGCGGTGGTTTCGTCTAGGATTTTTACTAACTGGCGACAAATTCGAGTGAAAAATTCACCATAAGTGGTTTCTTTACGATCCGCTAATACGCCATCTTGCTGATACGCGAAAATCAAATCAATATCCGATGAGTAATTTAACTCCCAAGCGCCTAGCTTGCCCATCCCTAAAATAACGATATTTTGCGCGCTACCATCCTCTAATACCGGCGTGCCTTTGCGCTCGCAAGCTTGTTGGTATAGGTAATTTAAGGTGAATTGAATACAGCATTCAGCAAGAGCGGTTAAGTCAGCTAAGGTTTCGTTTAAATCAGACCACTCGGCTAAATCACGCCATGCAATACGCATCATTTGCTGATTACGAAACTGGCGCAAGACTTTCATTAAAGCAGCGTCGCCATCAAAGCTAATGCTGCTTAATTGTGTCACGTAATTTGAACGGACATCTGCGCTAAATAAATCACCGGAGTTAATTAGCTCAATTAATAGCTGTGGCTGGCGCTCACTTTGTAAGGCAATAAACTCACTACAACAGAAGATTTTCGGCAGGCTTTCAATGGCTTGCTGATTGTTTGGGAATTCTAAGTTAGACCGCTGTAATGCATCAGTGAATTTTTCTAGTGCGAGTTCAGTAGCGGCGTGTAATTCGTGCGGGATAGTATCAATGGCAAACATGAGTATCTCTGTGTATGAGGGATACTTTTATAATAATACTGCGCTGCAAAAAGGTATAGTTTTTTGTTGTTTATCTGATTAACTGATGTTGCGCTAATGTAGCTCGTCTTCCGTAAGCTTCATCACCTATCGATCATGAGTGGCATAAATTTATTACGGTTGCGTAATATCAGCTGATTAACATCAGAATTTGAAGGGTT
>JAQRMR010000009.1:37227-41889 GCA_028599115.1 Methyloprofundus sp. | reverse complement strand
AGTTTCTCGCTCTTCAGCAGCAAATAAGCTTGTTTTTATCATTTAGATCACTCAAGTATAGAAAATTAGTAGGATCTTATTTTATCATTTTTACGCAGAGGTTTTTCGAGATTCCCTAAAGAGCTTATTCGCCCTGAAGTAAAAATAGAATATTGATTACCATCTAATAGAGCCGCATCATTCCCTGCTAAATAATCTTTTACTCTTGCCCCCCCCCAGCTTAGTTAAAGCACTAGTAACATCAGTAGCTACTCGCTGGCTTAAAGCCTTTCCCTTGCCTTTTAACACGATAAAAAGATCTATCAATGCTGCATAAAGTTGTTCAGAAACTTTATTATCAAAACAATAATAAATTCGCTGTAAATGAAACATTAAGCGCTTCGGGAATCTACTTACTTTATAGACTAACTGCCGATATAAAGAATTGTACGCTTGCTCAGAATCAGTCCACACCACTTCATTAACTCTATAATTAATGGCAGAGCCAACATGGCTAGCTTCTATTCCATTTTCATTAACAAATAACGAATAAGCAGGTAACATTTTTATTCCTGTAGTATATCAACACTAACTTTTATAAAACACGTGCAGAGGTCTTGCATTTTAGCTCTTAAAGATAAAGACATACGCCCTTAACTCTGATTCTAAAAGCTCATTACCCCAAGGTCAAGTCAGCTTAGTGTGTTTTATAATATCTCGAGAGTAGTCGGCATAAAATAAACTTCTCCAAAAAAACTATGGCACACCCTCTTTGCCAATAAAAGCGTAAGCAATAAAAAACGCCAAACCACTTAATAATGCTGCAAAACTAAACACCCAATTTGCCCCATAAACATCCCAACCATAGCCACTGTACAAGCCACCTAACATACCACCTAACCCAAAACTTAAACTACTATAAAGGGCCTGACCTTTCCCTTGGTGGTGTTCGCTAAAATACCCTTGAACTAAATGCATGGCAGCAACATGAGCCGTGCCAAATGTTGCTGCATGTAATATTTGTGCAAATAATAATAATTCCATATTATCCGCAGCCCAAGCAATTAATAACCAGCGAATAACAGCTAAAAAACAGCTAACTAATAATATACTGCGCAATGAAACGTACTTTAATAAGCTGCGCATAAAGATAAAAACAATAATTTCTGCGCCAGCACCTAAAGACCACAACAAGCCAATCATAGTTGCCGAATACTCATACTCTTTTAAATAAACCGAAAAAAACACATAATACGGCCCATGCGCTGCCTGTAGTAATAAATAAACCAATAAAAAGGCAATCACTTCAGGTTGTTTGACAATCTGCCCAATACCTATCACAGCTTGACCTGCTTTAGCCGTTATCACCTCAGGGGTAATCATAGCAATCAACCAAATACTGCTCAGTATCGCAACAATAAAAACAGGCAATAAAGTAATTGGATATAAGTCCAATAAGTAACCTATCCCTAAAACCGTCACAATAAAACCAATAGACCCCCACAGCCGAATATCACTATACCGGTGCGGCTCGTCTTTCAAATGATGTAAGGTTGCTGCTTCAAACTGTGGCAGCGTGGCATTCCAAAAAAAACTAAAACATACCGTGACAAGCGCATACCATTGGTAAGACGTTTTATATAAAAATCCTGCAAATAATAAAGCCGCGAAAAAAGAGGCAACCCGAATAATGCGTAAACTGCGCCCGGTATGGTCTGCAATCCAGCCCCATACATTAGGTGCAACCACCTTGGTTCCCACCATAAAAGCGGTTAACTCACCAATTTCAGCCGCACTAAACCCACTATCTTTTAAAAATAAGCTCCAAAAAGGTAAAAAACCACCTAATGTTGCAAAGTAAAAGAAGTAAAAGGCTGATAACCGCCAGTGCGGAACTTTATTTCTCACTTAATTAAACCGGGATTGAAATACCAGCCTACCCAGGCTATCAACAATACCACTCACCTACTTAACGCAACACTGGCAATGTGGTTTGCACATCATAATTTTGCGCTCTATGCCTTAATAAATGATCCATTAAAGTAATCGCCATCATTGCTTCAGCAATCGGTGTTGCACGAATACCAACGCACGGATCATGCCGGCCCTTGGTAACTACCTCAATTGCTTCGCCTTTGCGATTAATACTACGCCCCGGTATATGCAGACTAGACGTTGGTTTTAATGCAATGCTTGCGACAATATCTTGGCCGCTTGATATACCTCCTAGAACGCCGCCAGCATGGTTACTTAAAAAACCTTCACCTGGAGTCATTTCATCTCTAAATTCAGTGCCTTTAGCTGTAATGCAATCAAATCCATCACCGATTTCCACGCCTTTTACGGCATTAATACTCATCAGCGCATGCGCTAAATCCGCATCTAAGCGATCAAAAATTGGCTCCCCTAACCCCGGCGGTACATTAGTGGCAATAACATCAACTTTCGCACCGATAGAATCACCCTCTTTACGCAGTGCATCCATATATTTTGCTAGTTCTGCTTCTTTACTACTATCAGGGCAAAAGAAATCACTCGCCTCTCTCGCCGCCCAATCAATTGCTTCTATTTTAATAGGACCTAATTGAGATAAGTATCCTCGAATTTCTATACCAAACGCTTGTTTTAAGTATTTTTTAGCAATCGCACCCGCCGCAACTCGCATCGCCGTTTCTCTTGCTGAAGAACGACCACCACCTCGATAGTCTCTAAAACCATATTTATGATCATAGACATAATCCGCATGTCCAGGACGATAAGTTTCTGCAATATTGGCATAATCTTTAGAACGCTGGTCGGTATTTTTAATCAACAAACCAATGGGAGTTCCCGTCGTTTTTCCTTCAAAGACACCGGATAATATTTCCACCTGATCTGCTTCACGACGCTGAGTTGTATGCCTTGACGTGCCTGGTTTCCGTCTGTCCAAATCAATTTGTAAGTCTTCAGCGCTAATTTCTATTCCCGGTGGACAACCATCAATTGTCGCACCCAAAGCAATACCATGGCTTTCACCAAAAGTGGTTACTGTAAATAATTTTCCTATGCTATTCCCTGACATACTTAACCCATTGCCTTTTTAAATTGCTCATTAAATGTAAAAACTTGCTCTGCTGTTAGCAAAAACACACCATCACCGCCCTGCTCAAAATCCAACCAGTAAAAAGGAATATTAGAAAACTGACTTTGTAATGTTTCGGCGCTACTGCCAACTTCAACAACTAAAATACCTTGGTCTGTTAAATATTCAGCCGCATCTACTAAAATCTTAATTACCAAATCCAAGCCTGATTCCCCACCAGTAAAACCCATCTCAGGCTCCGCATGGAATTCATCCGGCAATTGCTCCCATTCACTAATGGCAACATAAGGTGGGTTAGAAACGATCAAATCATATTTTTTCGCAGGTAGAGCGGTAAATAAATCAGACTGATATAACGCTAACTGACTCTCTAATTTATGCTTAGCTAAATTAATTTTTGCGACTTCTAAGGCATCAGGCGATAAATCAACCGCATCCACCTGTGCATCAGGAAAAGCATAGGCACAAGCTATTGCAATACAAGCACTACCCGTACATAAGTCTAATACATTATGTACTTGGTCTGGATCTACCCAAGGAGAAAATTGCTCTTGAATTAATTCTGCAAAAGGAGAGCGTGGTACCAAAACACGTTGATCAACATAAAATTTCAAACCCGCAAAAACCGCTTCTTGCATTAAATACGCAGAAGGAATTCGCTCATTGACTCGTCGTTGAATTAAAGCCGCTATTTTTTCACGCTCTGCTTGCGTTAATCGACTACTAAAATAGCACTCAGCTAAATCATAAGGTAAATGCAAGCTATGTAAAACCAAAGCCGCTGCATCATCAATTGCAGTTGCTGTGCCGTGCCCATGAAATAACTCTGCCTTTGAAAACTGGCTCGCACCCCAGCGTATATAATCTCTAATTGTTTCTAGTGTTTGCATTATGCTGCTAATAAATCAAGTAATGTAATATAGGTTGATTCTAAACTAAATTGCCAAGTAGGCAGGAAAAGATTTGCCTTCATACACTAATTAATACGGTAATATTTTAGCCGTCATTAATCTTTTTAAGTTTTTTGCCGCTATTCTTTTAAGAACTTAAATCTAGCCACTAGCCAAGCGCGAATATTATGATCAATAATTTTTTACCCGCTAAAGCACAACATGCCATTAATACACTGACGACCGATACAGCAAAAGGCATAGAGTTAAAGCTTGGCCAACAAATTGACGCGAAAATTTCCAGTATCAATCAGCAAAAAACAGCGATACAACTTTCCATTGGCAATAAGCCTACCGACGCTATTATTCATACTGAAACCACAACAAGTAAGCAACTAGCTCAACAACTAAAAACAGGGCAAAACATTAAATTAGTTATGACCCAAACTCAGCCCCAAGCTGAATATAAACTCCTTACTAGCAATCAATCTCTTAAAGACTCACCAACATTCAAGATAGAAACCCATAACAGTAAAAATATCCCCTCCACCCTCCAAACTGCAGATAATGTAAAAGACCCACACTTATCAAAACTGGCTCTAGAGCAGAAAATCACTGCCTCCGTTCTTGCCAACGATAAAAACCTAAGGCTTAAACTATTCACACCAAAAGCCGTTATTTTAGAGTTTCCCAAAACTGATTTAGCAAAAA
>JAQRMR010000009.1:0-37127 GCA_028599115.1 Methyloprofundus sp. | reverse complement strand
AAACTGGCTCTAGAGCAGAAAATCACTGCCTCCGTTCTTGCCAACGATAAAAACCTAAGGCTTAAACTATTCACACCAAAAGCCGTTATTTTAGAGTTTCCCAAAACTGATTTAGCAAAAAATACCACCAGTATCACGCTACAAGTTATTAAACCGGGCGATCAACCACAATTTAAAATACTCCCTCCTCCTAGCGAAGAAGAGTCCATTAACAATGCATTAAAAGAGTTGCTTCCCAAAGAACAGTCTAATACTGTCATGCTAAATCAAGTCGTTAAAAGTTTGGCAAAAAACGAAAATGTTCCCGATACATTAAAACGCTTAGCTCAGGATATTTTAAGAAACTTACCTACCAAACAGCAGCTAACAGAAAGCACTCAGCTCAAAAAAAATTTTGATAACAGCGGACTGTTTTTAGAAGCCAAGCTAGCGGAAGGTAAAACATCTCATTTAAGCACTGATTTAAAAGCAAAAATAACCCAATTAGTCACCGCCTTACAACAGGATACCGCTGCCAATGGTAAAAATGCATCACTTCAAGAATTACAAACAAAATCCGAAGGCACGCTAGCTCGATTAGTCTTAAATCAATTAAAATCTCTTCCCCAAGGGGATGCAAATAAACAAGTATGGACTGTAGAACTGCCTTTTGTTGATAAACAACAGGCTAAATCTCTACAAATACAAATAGAAGAAGAAAACCAAAGAAGTACAGATGACGCGGGCTCTAAAAGTTGGTCAGCCACCGTCAGTATAATGCCACCTAATTTAAGCACCGTGCACTGTAAAATTTCATACTTCAATAACGCAGTACATACTAATTTCTGGAGTGAGGAAGGAGAAACCACTCAAGTGATTCAAGGTAACTTAGATTACCTTAGCCAACGCTTAGAAGCTGCAGGACTAACACCGGGAAATTTAAATGCTCGCCAACAAAACAAGCATACTTCAGAATTTAATACCCCAAAAACGACTAAACCTTTATTCAATGCCCAGGCCTAAATAAAACGCAAAAAAAAAGCCTACCAATTAAAAATTGGTAGGCTTAATAATTTACCTAGCGCCAAATAAAGTCGCTATTAAAAATTATTTTATTTCATCATCGTTTTAGTTAATAAACGATCTAACTTTGCATTTGTTTCTGCAGCAGCATTAGCGGCACGTGTTGCTTCAGCTGTTGCAGAAGTCGCACTAGCTGCAGCAGCATTTGCAGATGTTTCAGCGTTAGCAGCTGCTTCACTCGCCTGATTAACTTGCTGTTGTACTTTATCAATATCAGCTTGTAATTTGTCTAAATCACCAGATGAAGCACAAGCAACCATCAAACTAGAACCTAAAACAATCGCAGAAACTTTTAATAATTTAATCATGGGTATTCCTAAAATATATAATAAAAAACCAATCTAGGTCTAGATCAATTTAAACGTTACAAACATAAATATATTTGCTTCATTAATTTTATCTGTTTTTAAAACGAATGCCAATTTTATTTTATTATTACCGGCATCCCTAAATACACCCAGCCTGCTAATTTATCAATTTGCTGATTAGATAATGCAATACAGCCATGCGTCCAATCAAAAACACCCTGCACTTTCGGGTTACCTCTACCAATGCCATGAATACCTATTTGCCCTCCTATGTTTGTATTGCCGGGCGGCATCTCAGCTTTACTATGTGCCTGCATAATTGCAAGGTACTCATCAAAAGAAATACTGCCTACTCTAACGGCATACAAGGCATCTTTAGGTAGCGGGTAATTAATACCAAAAAAACGCCTAAATCGACTTCCGGTATTAGCTACTTTAACAATTTTATAACTTCCAATCGGCGTAATATCATCCCCTTGCTTTTGTTTAAACCCCGCCCCTTTTCTACCCAAGGAGATGCTTTTAAATATATGCATCGTTAAGCTACCTTCCTTAACCTCAATTTGCTTTCTTTGGGTATCAACCAATAACCACAAAGGACTTTTAGCGGTGGCAGATAGCGTAAATAGTAAACAAAATAAAAATAGGGAATAACGCATAGTACTATTAATGTTATTATCAGAAAAATCATTACCGCTTTGAGTGAGTTATTATGCAAATAAACACCGTTTCAACACAAGCTTATTCTGATCAAAAACCAGGAACATCAGGATTACGAAAAAAAGTAAAAGTCTTTCAACAAGCCCATTATTTGGAAAACTTTGTACAATCTATTTTTTCAACCCTCCCAGAAAGTCCCAATAAAACCCTAGTAATTGGTGGTGATGGCCGCTACTTCAATAGTGATGCAATACAAATCATTATTAAAATCGCTGCTGCTAACCAATATACACATTTCATTATCGGCCAAAATGGCCTGTTATCAACACCCGCAGTTTCTCATTTAATTAGAAAATACAAAGCGTTTGGCGGTTTTATTTTATCCGCTAGTCACAACCCAGGCGGGCCCGACGAAGATTTCGGTATTAAATTTAATGTGAGTAATGGTGGCCCCGCGACCGAACAAAATACCGATGCTTTTTTTGAATTTAGCCAAACCATTAAGCAATATAAATTAGCTGACTTACCCACAATCGATCTAAATACTCTAGGTGAAACGACACAATCTGGACTGACAATAAAAATTATCGACCCTGTTGATGACTACGCCGAATTAATGGCCTCTTTATTTGATTTTAAGCTGATTAAACAAGCGATAGCATCAAAAAAAATCACGCTTTGTTTTGATGCTATGCATGCTATCACTGGCCCTTATGCAACACGCATTTTAGAAGATATTTTAAGCGCACCGAAAGGCACAGTTATCAATGGCATTCCGCTAGAAGACTTTGGGGGGCATCATCCTGATCCTAATTTAAGCCACACCAAAGAACTAAAAGAGTTAATGTTTGGCAACAATGCACTTGATTTTGCTGCCGCTTCTGATGGTGATGGCGATAGAAATATGATTTTAGGGAATAATATTTTTGTGACTCCAAGCGACAGCTTAGCTATTATGGCCGCCAATGCACCGCTTATTCCTGCCTATGCATCCGGCATAGACGGTGTTGCCCGCTCGATGCCCACCAGCCAAGCCGTTGACCGCGTGGCAAAAGCCCTAAATATTCCCGCTTTTGAAACCCCAACAGGCTGGAAATTTTTTGGTAATTTACTCGATGCTGGAAAAATCACCCTTTGTGGTGAAGAAAGCTTTGGCACTAGCTCTAATCACGTCCGTGAAAAAGATGGCTTATGGGCAGTGCTATTTTGGCTGAATATTTTAGCTAAGCGCGAACAGTCTGTACAAGAAATAGTCAACGAACATTGGCAGACTTATGGCCGCGATATTTATTGCCGTCATGATTATGAAGCCGTTGATAGTACCATTGCCAATGGCATAATGGACCACTTACGCAGCCAACTAGCCACTCTACCAACGCAATCATTCAAGCAATATACCGTGCAGTATGCGGATCAATTTAGCTACCATGATTCAGTGGACCAAAGCATTAGCCAGCACCAAGGGATACGCATCGGTTTTACCGATGGCTCACGCATTATCTTTCGTTTATCCGGCACAGGCACGGTAGGTGCAACCTTGCGTATTTATATCGAAAAATATGAACCTGACAGCAGCAAACAGCAGCAAGAACCCCAATTAGCCCTTGCTGAATTAATCGAGCTTGCCGAGCAGTTTTGTGAAGTTAAAAAACGTTCAGGCCGTACCGAGCCGTCTGTTATTACATAAAACCGTAGCCCATAGGGTGGGATAGCGCAGCGTTTTCCACCCTATGAATTGCCATTAAGTTAAGCATTTTTCATAGGGTGAACTTCCTATCGCTTTTACTTTAACTTATCGCGGTTTTGCGTAGGATGGGTAGAATACGCACCGCTCACCATTTTCATAACTCAAAATAAAGCGAGAATATTTTCCTTTAAAAAGCTAAGGATAATAGCAGCAATAATTAACCATTGTAACCGGTCAAATTTAGCATCAATCTTGTCAATTCGACCATCGATCTTGTCTATTCGCCCATCAATCTTGTCAATTCGCCCATCAACCTTGTCAAACTTAGCATTTAATCTAGACTCAAGCTGGTCAAACTTAGCATCTAGTTTAGACTCAAGCTGGTCAATTTTAGCATCTAGTTTAGACTCAACCTTATCAACCTTAGTATATAATTCATCAAATTTTCTATCTAACTTGCCAATATCATCCTTAACATCTTCACGTGTTGCGCTATGTTGTGCAACCTGTAAAAGATGTAACATTAAATCTTTTTGAGTAAAGTCATTAGGATTTAAATTATCGTATCGAGACTCCATTGTATTTTCCTGTTTAGGTAGCATGCGAAATAACACCATTGACTTTAAAGAGTAATGACTGGAACGCTGGCTTTAGCCTGCATTTTTTGGAATATGATAATCCGTAGGCTGAAATAGCGCCAGTATTTTCCGGCGTTATTAGCATAGGTGATTATATTAAGGTGGAAAACGCTACGCTATCCCACCCTTGTATATTAACAACATCACTTAAACACAGGATTATTTAGCATAAAACAATTATAGTAATGATTGATTTTCTGGGGAAGCCGTTCCACCCTAAAGCCTTGAGCTTATTCGTAGATTGGCTCCCCACCCTCGTCATCCATGCCGTGGAGTATCAGAGACCTGTAAGCATTGCTTCTGAGTCTGCATTCACAAGGACGGTAGGTGAAGTGTCAGGGTTGGGAAACCAGTAATTATTATAACATTATTTAGAATGAGGAAAAAAATGAATACGATTGGAATTGATGTAGGTTGTAAGGAATTAGTGGTTGTTATGAGAGTTAATGGCAAGTCACGTAAGGCTAGGTCTTTTGATAATACGCTTCTGGACATCAATCTATTCTTCAAGCTTTAACAAAACTTAAAGGTGAAACAAGAGTTTGCCTTGAGGCAACGGGTATTTATCATTTTGATTTATCAGTTGCATTAAGTCGTGCAGAGTCTTGTAATGCGTAAATTATTACATGCCATTCACGGTATGTTACGAACAAATAAAGAATTTGAGGGCGAACGGTTTTATAAGCTTGCCCTTAGTGAAAATGCCTAAATATAGGCATATTTCACAATTTAGAGCTTGTGTTTTAATAGAGTATCTACGCGCTGTCATATTTTATGGCTGATTTACAATTAAAAGCACCAGACAGGTATATCTATCATATTGAATTATAGGTATAATCTCAAAAATACACTCAATCAAGGTAGTTTTTATATGACGGACGATGAATTAAAAGCACTGGTTGCAAGTTTGGCAGTAGAATCAAGAAAAACTGAAATTTTAGTCAATTCCCTTGCTGCGGAATCAAGAAAAACTGAAATTTTAGTCAATTCTCTTGCTGCAGAATCAAAAAAAACTGATGCACAAATGAAGCGCACCGATGAAAAACTTGAGCGTATCGGCATCAGGCTAGGCAATGTCACCAATAATCAAGGGGATGTCGCTGAAGAGTTTTTTTATAATTCCCTGATCAAAAATACCCATTTAGGCAACCTTCAATTTGATGACATTACCCGAAATATGGAAAAGCATCGTGGAAAAATTCAAGAAGAGTATGATCTATTCTTAACCAACGGTAATGCCATTGCGGTAGTGGAAGTTAAGTATAAAGCGCACAGTAATGATTTAGATAAGTTAGAACGTAAAATCAATCATTTTAAAAAGCTTTTTCCTATTTATAAAGACTATAAGCTTTATGGTGCGCTAGCGAGTTTTTTTGTTAATGATGATACTAAAAGAGAAGCGCTAGAACGTGGTTATTTTGTTTTGCAACGCGAAGGCGATTTAATCCACTCTGAACATAGCCAATTTTTAAATGTCGCATAGTTAAAAGGTACGCAATGCGCACCCTACTAAACCCAAAAACCAATAATGGGGGGCAGGTACAAATTAACAAAGAACCGCTTTTGTCGGTATTCTCAAGTATAACCGCTCTCATGCTCCCGTGTGGGAATTCGATAATCCGTAGGCTGGAATAGCGCCAGCGTTTTCCGGCGTTGTTGGCATCGATAATTATCCTAAGGTGGAAAACGCTACGCTATTCCACCCTACGCGCTGTCATATTTTATGGCTGATTTACAATTAACCTAAGCCACGCGCAAGATCCCGCTTAATATCATCAACATTTTCCAATCCTACGGAAATACGCACTAAACTGTCCTTAATACCCGCCTCTAATCGCACTTCTGGTGCCAAACGGCCATGTGTTGTTGTTGCTGGGTGAGTGATGGTTGTTTTTACATCGCCTAAATTGGCGGTGATCGATAACATTTCTGTGCTATCAATTAATTTCCACGCACCCTCTTTACCCGCTTTTAATTCAAAACTGACTACCGCACCAAAGTGGCTTTGTTGTTGTTTCGCTAATTCATGCTGAGGGTGAGAGTCTAAACCTGGGTAATGCACTTTATCGACTGCTGGTTGCGCAGCTAACCATTTCGCCAATTCAAACGCATTATCACAATGTGCTTTCATTCTTACCGCTAAGGTTTCCAAGCCTGATAGAAAAACCCAGGCATTAAATGCGCTCATTGTAGAGCCACCTGTACGCAGGTACGGGTAAATATATTGGTCAATAATTTCATCACTGGCAATCACCGCCCCACCCACACAGCGGCCTTGACCATCTATATATTTAGTAGCTGAATGCACAACAATATCAGCGCCTAATGTTAATGGCTGCTGCATAATCGGCGTACAAAATACATTATCCACCACTAATAAGGTATCTTTTTTATGTGCGATGTCAGCCAGCGCTTTAATATCTACTAATTCCATTAATGGGTTAGAGGGGGTTTCTACAAACAAAAAGCGCGTATTTTCTTGTATCGCATCATCCCAAGCTTGTAGGTTAGATAATTCAACAAAAGTGGTTTCTACGCCAAATTTAGCAAAGTAATTTTGAAACGTTAAGATGGTATTACCGAACACACTGCGCGAACAAACAACATGATCACCTGATTTCAATAAGCCCATACCGACTGCCATAATAGCAGCCATGCCTGACGCAAAGGCTAAACAACGCTCACCTTGCTCCATTAGGGCTAACCTATCTTGAAAGGCATTGACTGTTGGATTAGTGAAGCGCGAGTAAATATGCCCTTCACGCTTTCCCGTAAAACGCAAAGCCGCATCTTCTGCGCTATCAAACACATAACTCGATGTCATAAAAATAGGCATACTGTGCTCACCCTCTTCCGTGCGCTGTTGCCCTGCCCTAATTGCTTGGGTTTCTATCGAGTAATCCTGCCAATCAAAATCTGTCATGTGTTTCTAGCTGTAAGTTCAGTAAAATAATCTGTCAATTTTAACAAAATTATCACTGCCTAACATTCAATACATGCATTTACCTTTAGATATCTCTAATGCTGCACAAGCTTTAGCCCAGTTTTTAATCACATCAAATAGCAAACTGGTGACAGCCGAATCTTGCACAGGCGGTGGTGTGGCACATACTTTAACTAACATTTCAGGTAGTTCTGCTTGGTTTGACCGTGGCTTTATCACTTATAGCAACCTGTCTAAAACAGAAATGCTAGGAATAGATTCTAAAATAATTGATCAATATGGCGCTGTTAGCCATGAAGTTGTATCCCTCATGGCTTTAGGTGCTCTAAAATATAGCCATGCAGATTATGCCATTGCTATTACGGGGGTTGCAGGTCCCACAGGTGGAACGCCTGAAAAGCCAGTAGGCACTGTTTATATTGCTGTGCAAAAAAGGCAATCAGCAGCTATCGTTCATTTAGCTCAGTTTGTAGGGAACCGAGCTGAAATACGCGAACAATCCATACTTAAAGCACTACAGTTAATTCCAAGCAATTACAGTAAATAGTCGTATAATATTCAGCAATCATAATTTAAAAACAACAATAAAATGATCGAATTAATCTTTGATGTACTGCCACAAATCCACGGTGCCGGCCATGAAGGTATTGGTGCGGTAAAAGGTTTAGCAGCCTTTTTAAGCTTTTTAGAGTCACTCACTACGATGAGTGCTGCGCAGATTTTTGCTGCTTTTTTACCCGGCATTGCCGCACTAAATAACATTCATCCCTTGCTCGTTCATTTTCCTATTAGTCTATTTATCGTCTTTTTCATAAGTGATGTACTAGGCTGCTTATTTAATAAAATACAGTGGCGTCAATTTGCTAGTTTTGCACTTTATATAGGGGCTATAAGCGCTATTTTAACTGTCGCAGCTGGCTTTCAAGCCGCTTATTCCGTCACGCATAACGAAGCGACACATTTAATTATGTTACGCCACCAAAGCTTTGCCGTCACTCTTACTCTACTCGCTATTAGCTTATCGCTTTATCGCTTCTTTGCTGACCAAAGCTTCTTGCAGAAAAAAACTTATCTACAATTTTTTTTCTCAGCCCTATTAATTTTGCTGCTCACCTTTGCAGCTGATTTAGGCGGGTTAATGGTCTATGAATACGGCGTTGCTGTTAAAAAGCCCGCTAAAATTATTAGCGCACCTGCGCCGCATGCACATACACATGATGGACGCGCGCATCACGCACATTAACTTGCTTAATTCATTACTACTAGGCGCTCTTCCTATGTGGTATTCTATGCGGTTTTATTGCTTAATCTATCGCCGATAATGAACAGAACGCGCGTTAAAATTTGTGGCTTTACCACGGCAGAACAAGCGGCACATGCAGCTTATGCTGGTGCTGATGCTATAGGCCTAGTTTTTTACCCACCTAGCCCACGTCATGTTTCTATTGAAATGGCGCAAGAAATTATTGCTGCACTGCCTGCTTTCACCAGCGTCGTTGCTTTATTTGTTGATGCAACTGAGCAGGAGATTCGCAAAGTAACGGAACAAGTTTCTATCGATTTATTGCAGTTTCATGGCAATGAAAGCCCTGATGCTTGTCGCCTTTATAAGCTTCCTTATATGAAAGCGATACGCATGCAAGCAGAGACAGATATTAAAGCACTTAGCTTCGACTATCATGATGCGAGCGCATTGCTATTAGATGCCTACCACCCTGAAACTAAAGGTGGCACAGGGGAAAAATTTGACTGGGATCTAATTCCTAAAGATTGCGCGCTACCTATCGTACTTGCGGGCGGTTTAGATAAAAATAATGCCGCCGATGCTATCCATAGCGTTCAGCCTTTTGCACTTGATGTCAGTAGCGGCGTGGAATCATCCAAAGGCATTAAAAATAATAATAAAGTATCAGAATTCTTAACTGAGGTTTTTCACAGTGACAGACACAACTAATTCTTACAATATGCCCGATGAACGGGGACATTTTGGCCCTTATGGCGGAATATTTATTGCGGAAACTTTAATTCCAGCAGTAGAGGAACTACAAACAGCTTACGATCAGTATATGACTGACCCTGATTTTATGGCTGAATTGGATAAAGACTTCCAGCACTATGTTGGCCGCCCTTCTCCACTTTATCATGCAGAACGCTGGAGCAAAGAACTCGGTGGTGCGCAAATTTATCTAAAACGTGAAGATTTAAATCACACGGGCGCACATAAAATCAACAATACGATTGGCCAAATTTTATTAGCTAAGCGTATGGGAAAAACCCGTATTATTGCTGAAACAGGCGCAGGGCAACACGGTGTTGCAACCGCAACTGTTTGTGCTCGTTTAGGTTTAGAATGTGTCGTTTATATGGGCGCTGTTGATATTGCTCGCCAAGCTCTCAATGTTTATCGTATGCAATTATTAGGTGCTAAAGTTGTTTCTGTTAGCTCTGGCTCTAAAACTTTAAAAGACGCACTTAACGAAGCCATTCGTGATTGGGTGACTAATGTTGATAATACTTTTTATATTATTGGCACAGTTGCTGGCCCTGCACCTTATCCTGAGATGGTACGCGAATTTCAAGCGATTATCGGCCGTGAAGCGCGCGAACAGTGTTTAACTCAAGCCGGAAAATTACCTGATGCCTTAATCGCTTGTATTGGCGGTGGCTCAAATGCTATCGGTTTATTTCACCCCTTTATTAATGATACCGACGTTAAAATGTTTGGTGTTGAAGCTGCTGGTGATGGTATAGAAACAGGCCGACATTCTGCTGCTATCTGTGCAGGTCGCCCGGGTGTTTTACATGGCAACCGTACTTATTTAATTGAAGATGATGATGGCGAAATTATTGAAACGCATTCCATTTCAGCCGGTTTAGATTACCCTGGCGTTGGTCCTGAGCACGCTTGGCTAAATGATATAGGCCGCGCTGATTATGTTAGCGTGACAGATGAAGAAGCTTTAGAAGGCTTTCATGCGCTGACTAAATTAGAAGGCATCATCCCTGCCTTAGAGTCTAGCCATGCAATGGCGTACACTTTAAAACTAGCACCCACAATGAAAACTGATGAAATCATCATTGTTAATTTATCAGGCCGTGGTGATAAAGATATGCATACAATGGCAGAACGTGAAGGAATTAAAATATGAGCCGTTTAGAAACTGTTTTTGCTGATTTTAAAAAAACAGGCCGTAAGGCGCTAATCCCTTTTGTGACAGCGGGCGACCCTAACCCTGAATTCACTGTTCCTCTAATGCATGCCATGGTCGAAGCTGGTGCGGACATCATTGAATTAGGCGTGCCTTTTTCAGACCCGATGGCTGATGGCCCAGTTATTCAACGTGCCAGTGAGCGTGCATTAGCCCATAAAATGAGTTTACGTCGCACCTTAAAAATTGCTGCCGAATTCAGACAAACCAACCAAACAACACCTATCGTTCTTATGGGCTATGCAAACCCCGTAGAAGCAATGGGTTATGAAGCATTTGCCGATGCTGCTAATAAGGCGGGTATTGATGGTGTTTTAACCGTTGACTTACCCCCCGAAGAAGCGGCAGATTGCGCTGCATTACTGAATACTCATAATATTGATCAAATTTTTCTGCTCGCACCCAACAGTGCAGAGTCAAGAATTAAAAAAATGGATGCAGTAGGCAGTGGTTTTCTTTATTATGTATCTGTTAAAGGTATTACGGGCGCGGGTCATTTAGACACTGCAGATGTAGAACGCAAACTACAACTGATTCGCGCTAATACAAAAATACCTGTTGCGATTGGCTTTGGTATTAAAGAAGCAGAAACAGCGAAAACTATTTCTGCGTTCGGTGATGCCGTTGTTGTTGGAAGTGCTTTAATTAGTAAAGTAGAAGCTAATTTGGATAACCCTGAAAAAGCAAAAAAAGAAATCATTGATTTATTACAATCCATGCGTACTGCAATGGATGAACAGGTTTAAAGACGGAGCAAATAATGAGTTGGTTTGAAAAACTAGTCCCTTCGACTATTATAAAAAAAGAAACAGATACTAATACTAAAAAAAATGCTATCCCTGAAGGCCTATGGCACAAATGTACTAGCTGTAACGCTATTCTCTACACCAGTGAATTAGAAAAAAATGCCAGTGTTTGCCCTAAATGTGATTTCCACATGCGCATCGGTGCTCGTCGCCGTCTTGATCTATTTTTAGATGCTGAAAACCGTGAAGAGATAGGTGGAAACTTAAAGCCAACCGATCCATTAAAATTTAAAGATAGCAAAAAATACAAAGACCGCATTTCACAAGCACAAAAGAAAAGCAAAGAAAATGATGCTTTAATCGTTATGCACGGTACTCTACAGGGTAAACCTATTGTTGTTGCTGCATTTGATTTCAGCTTTATGGGCGGTTCAATGGGCTCAGTTGTAGGTGAGCGCTTTGTTCGCGGTGTTAACAAAAGTATTGAAATTGGCGCTCCTTTTGTCGTTTTCACGGCCAGCGGCGGTGCACGTATGCAAGAGTCATTATTTTCTTTATTTCAAATGACTAAAACCAGTGCGGCACTGACTAAACTTGCAGCGGCCCATATCCCTTATATTTCATTTATGACAGACCCAACAATGGGTGGTGTTTCTGCTAGTTTAGCCATGTTAGGCGATTTAAATGTCGCAGAACCTGAAGCTTTAATTGGTTTTGCTGGCCCACGTGTGATTGAACAAACGGTTCGTGAAACACTGCCTGAAGGCTTTCAACGTAGCGAATTCCTTCAGGAACATGGGGCGATTGATATGATTATTGATCGTCGAAATATGCGTGCAGAAATTGCCTCTGTCTTAGATATACTGACAGCTAATAAAGCAGCGGCTTAATATACGGCACACTTTATAAAACCTATTCCTAAAGCTATAGGTTTTATAAAAAATATCACCATAAGCCATTGATAAAAATATTCTTATACTATGCACTTTGACACTTTAAAAGACTGGCTACACTGGCAAGAAGGTCTTCACCCTCAAAGCATTGACTTAGGCTTGCATAGAGCTAAGAAAGTATTTCACGCGCTTAATCCAGAGAAAAAACAGCCGATAACTATTACCGTTGCCGGGACTAATGGCAAAGGTTCAACCATTGCTTTTTTAGAAGCCATTTATCGCGCACAAGGCTTTAAAGTGGGGTCTTATACTTCACCCCATATTTTAAAGTACAACGAACGGATTAAAATCAATAACCAAACCGTTTCTGATGAGGTACTTTGCCAAGCTTTTGAGCGCATAGAAGCTGTTCGAGATGAAACCTCACTTAGTTATTTTGAATTTAGCACACTGGCAGCTTTAGATATATTTTCTCGCTCCAATTTAGATATACAGTTACTCGAAGTAGGTTTGGGTGGGCGCTTAGACGCGGTGAATATTATTGATGCAGATGCTTCTATCATTACCAGCATTTGTATTGATCATACCGATTGGTTAGGGGATACCCGCACAGCCATTGCTATTGAAAAATCTGGAGTTTTTCGCCCGCACTGCCCTGCTATTGTCGGTGATATAGACCCGCCACAATCTTTAACTGATTGCGCACAGAAAATTGATGCTCAACTTCTACTGATTAACCAGCATTTTTCTTATCAAAAATCATCTCAATACTGGACTTGGCAATCTAACAGCAAGAAACGTGAGCAATTGCCGCTACCCAATTTAAAGGGTGAGCACCAATTTCGTAATGCTTCAACCTCGCTAATGGCTGTTGAAAGCTTACAAGATAAAATTTCTGTCTCCGATGCAGCTATTTATACAGGCTTAAAAAATGCCTATGTTCCTGGTCGTTTTCAATTAATTGAAGCAGAAAATAGCGCCCCTATTTTATTAGATGTAAGCCATAACCCCCAAGCAGCTGAGGCTTTGCTAGACTATCTAAATGCTGAATTTACAGACCTGCCTGTTTATGCCATTTTTAATATGATGAGTGATAAAGATATGCAGTCAGTGGTCACATTAATGCAAAATAAAGTACAGCACTGGTATATTTCACCGGTTAATAACCCAAGAACAAACAAAGAATCTGATACAAAAGAAATTTTTCAAAACAATCACATTACCCAAATAAGCACGGGGTTTCCTAGCTTTTCTAAAACGTTTCAGACTGCAAAAAAAATGGCTGAAAACAACCAAGGACTCTTAGTCATATTTGGATCTTTTTTTCTAGTCTCAGAATACCTTGCGCAAGCTAACAAAAAGCAGGACACTTCATCATGAACGAATCACTTAAACACCGCATTGTTGGTGCTATTGTTATAACCGCTTTAGCGGCTATCTTTATCCCTATGTTATTTGATGACCCAATTATGGATGCTGATAACCAAAGTAATAATGAATTACTCATTCCAGGGCAAGCAAGCAATCAGATGGCTGAATTAATTGCCGATATTCCACAATCACACGAAGCGGTTATTTCTACAGATAAACTAGCACAAATCAATTTACAGCAAGAAAAATCCATAGCGCCTTCCACCGACGAACATTTAAAAAGCTATGTTATTCAGGTAGGCAGCTTTAATTCCAAGACAAATGCGAATGAATTTAAAGATAGGCTACGCCAACAGAAATTCACTGCCTACGTCACCCCAATTAAATCTAAAAATGGTACAAGTTACCGTCTGTTCGTAGGCCCAGAGCTTGGCCATGATATTGCTTTAAAAACACAGCAACGCTTAGAAAAAACATTTAATGCAAAAACCCTTTTAATTTCTAAATAGGTAGCAAAATGATTTGGATAGACTACTCAATTATTGGCTTAATCAGTATTTCTCTCGTTATTGGCTTATTTCGTGGCCTTATTAGAGAAGCTTTTGCTCTGGTCACTTGGGCTGTCGCTTCTTGGGTTGCCTTTACTTTCAGCTCACCTTTAGCTAATTTACTGGTTGATGCTATCAGTATGGAAAGTGTCCGCATGGCGACAGCTTTTGTCGGCCTATTCATTCTAACACTGATTGTCGGCGCAATTATAAACTACCTACTCAGTGCTTTAGTCAGCAAAACAGGCCTCACAGGCACGGATCGCTTTGCAGGATTAATTTTCGGTATTGTCCGCGGCGCTTTTATTGTGGTCGTCGTGGTTATGCTAGCAGGGCTAACGTCATTACCTAACGAACCTTGGTGGAAAGAATCTCAATTATTGCCCCATTTTCAATCAACAGCAATTTGGTTACGCTCTCATATCCCTGATAACCTTGCTAATTCAGTTAACTATTAATAATTTACAACCTTAGGAAGTAACATGTGTGGTATTGCGGGAATTGTCTCCCATCAAAATGTAAACCAAGACCTTTATGATGCATTGACTGTGTTACAACACAGAGGACAAGATGCAGCAGGCATTGTCACCTGTGAAAATGGGCGTTTACACCTACGCAAAGATAACGGTTTAACTCGTGATGTCTTCAGCACCGAACAAATGATGAAATTGCGTGGCAAAATGGGTATTGCTCACGCTCGTTACCCAACAGCAGGCAGCTCTAGCTCTTCTGAAGCACAGCCCTTTTATGTTAACTCCCCTTTTGGCATCACTCTGGCTCATAATGGCAATTTAACCAATACTAAGCAGCTTAAAAAAGCTTTATTTATTGAAGATCAACGCCACCTTAATACCAATTCTGACTCCGAAGTGCTATTAAATATTTTTGCTCATGAATTACAGCAATTGGGCAAATTAGACCTTGATAAAGATGATCTATTTAAAGCCGTTGAGGGCGTACATCGCCGCTGCAAAGGCGCTTATGCTGTTGTTATTATGATTCCTAATATCGGCATCCTTGCCTTTAGAGACCCTAATGGCATTCGCCCTATTATCTTTGGCGAAAGAAAATCAGAACAAGGTTCTGAATTTATGATTGCCTCCGAGAGTGTTGCTTTAGATTCATTAGGCTTTAAAGTCACCCGAGATTTAGACCCAGGTGAAGCTGTTTTCATCTCTGAATCAGGCGATTTACACACCCAACAATGTGCCGAAAAAACAGATCATTGCCCATGTATTTTTGAGTATGTTTATTTTGCTCGTCCAGATTCAATTATAGATAATATTTCTGTTTATAAAGCACGTTTGCGCATGGGTGATAAACTAGCTGAAAAAATACTTAAAGAATGGCCCGATCATGATATTGATGTCATTATTCCTATCCCTGATACTAGCCGTACTTCTGCACTACAAATGGCAAATACTTTAGGTGTTAAATTTCGCGAAGGTTTTATAAAAAACCGTTATATCGGCCGGACTTTTATTATGCCAGGCCAACAGATGCGCAAAAAATCAGTGCGTCAAAAACTTAATGCGATTGATTTAGAGTTCGAAGGCAAAAATGTTTTATTAGTGGATGATTCTATTGTTCGTGGTACTACATCAGAGCAAATCATTAAAATGGCTCGTGATGCAGGTGCAAAAAATGTTTATTTTGCTTCTGCTGCTCCTGCTGTACGCTACCCCAATGTTTACGGTATCGATATGCCGGCTGTTACTGAACTTGTTGCACATAACCGTAATGAAGAAGAGATTGGTGTCGCCATTGGTGCTGATAAAATGATTTATCAAGACTTAGTAGATTTAGTTGATGCGGTTAGCAAAGGTAATCCAGAAATCAAACACTTTGATACTTCGTGCTTTGATCATGACTATATTACAGGTGATATAGACGAAGCTTACTTGCAACACATCGAAGACTTACGTAATGACTCAGCCCAAGCAGAGAAAATCGCTGAAACAGAAATTATAGATATGCATAATTCATACTAAACTTATCTCAAAGTTAACTCAGCTGATAGAAAAGGCAGACATTTGATACCTTAAATAAAGCCCTAACTCATCTCTGCATACTTTTATGCAAGGGATGAGTTAGGTAAAGTCAATTATTAGCCACTTAGAACTTATGCTCATCAACAATAAATGCGGAGGACTTTGAGTGATCAATAAAATTTCCTTCATCTTCTAGTAACGCTGCAGCTAACTTCTGTCCCTCTGGAGAACTCATTCCCACCATCAGCGCTTCTTCTGATTCAAACCAAACCTCAGCAACACCATCATATTCAGGCTGCATTCCTCTAGAAGCTCTTAAACCTTCATTCAAAGGTGTATCTATTGTGTGTGACTGTACATATTTCTTTGCACCCATTGCATCAGCATTGCTCATAAAGAATGGACCATGCTTATTCAGCCAATACTCTTTGAATTCTTCGCGAGTCATACCTGAGCGTCGTGTTAAACACATAACGAATTTGATCATTTTTCATACTCCTAAGTTTACTGGATATTTTAAGCGGCAAAGTAAAGCATCAATACTAACTAACGATCAAACCATCTGACATATGCAACACCCGATCCATACGCTTCGCTAGTGCAGCATCATGGGTTACAATTAAAAAGCTGATATTAAACTCCTGATTTAATTCTAGCATCAGCTCATAAATACTTTCTGCTGTTTTACTATCTAGATTGCCGGTTGGTTCATCCGCTAAAATACATTTAGGTTTATTAATCAAAGCCCGAGCTATCGCAACACGTTGCCGCTCACCGCCCGATAATTCACCAGGCTTATGTCCAACTCTATGTGCTAATCCGACCCTTTTTAAGATAGCTTCTGCTTTTTCTGCTGCTGCGCTAACTGAATCTCCGCCAATCAAAGCTGGCATCGCTACATTTTCTAAAACTGTAAATTCACCTAATAAATGATGAAACTGATAAATAAATCCTAATGAACGATTGCGTAATTTAGATAATTTCGCTTGGCGTACTTTATTTAAATTAGTCCCTTCTAGTTCAATTAAGCCACTACTTGGCTTTTCCAAACCACCCAACAAATGCAACAAGGTACTTTTACCGGAACCCGAACTACCCATAATGGCAACACGCTCACCTTCTGCAACGGCAAAATCAACACCCTTTAAAACATCAACATCCAAGTCACCTTGTTGATAGCGTTTAGTTAGCTGCTCACACTTTAAAATTATTTTTTTACTCATAGCGCAACACCTCCGCTGGATTAACTCTAGATGCTTGCCATGCAGGGTATAAGGTTGCCAATAGCGATAAGCTAAAAGCCACAACAGCAATCACAATGACATCAGCCCAAACGAGTTTGGAAGGCAATGAGCTTATATAGTAAACATCGGCCGCCATAAAATTAACCTCAAAGAATTCTTCAATGGCTGGCACAATGGTTTCAACATTCAACGCGAGTAATACGCCACTCACGGTACCGAGAAAAGTGCCAATAAGACCAATAATACCCCCTAATATAATAAAAATACGCATGACCGCCATTGGGCTTAGGCCTTGCGTTTTTAAAATGGCTATATCTGCTTTTTTATCCGTGACTACCATCACTAAGGTCGACACAATATTAAATGCAGCGACAGCAACAATCAGCAATAAAATAATAAACATAACCCGCTTTTCTGTTCTTATCGCTTGAAAGAAATTACTATGCGCTTGCGTCCAGTCTCTAACATAAAATTGCCCACGTAGTTTTTGAGCGATGGCATAAGTGATTTGTGGCGCATCAAATAGGTCATCTAATTTAAGCCGTAAGCCAGTTACTTTGTCACCTAGCCGTAGTAATTTTTTCGCATCTTCTATATGAATAATCGCCATATTACGATCATATTCATACATACCCACTTCAAAAATACCCACCACCGTAAACCGACGTAATCGTGGAATAATACCAGCAGGCGTTGAGTTTACTTGAGGACTGATAATGGTTATTTTTTCTCCCACACTTGTGCCTAAGTAGCTTGCTAATTCAGCACCTAAAACAATTTGATACTTCCCCGCCACTAACTGCTCTAAGCTACCTTTTTTCATTTTTTCACCCACATCAGAAACAGCTAACTCTTCACCGGGGAGGATGCCACGCAATAAACTACCACTAACGCGTCGGCCAGAATTAATCATTACCTGCCCTTTCACAAAAGGCGCCGTTCCTTCTACATGCTCATACTCTTTAACCACATTTTGCAGCCCCTGCCAATTACTTAAATCACCTGTGCGCTCAGTAATGGTTGAGTGTGCTGTCATACCTAAAATACGCTGACGTAATTCTGCCTCGAAGCCATTCATGACTGATAAAACGACAATGAGTGCGGTAACGCCTAAGGCAATTCCTAAAACGGATGTTAAGGTAATAAATGAAATAAACTGTGTGCGACGCTTAGCACCAGTGTAGCGCAAGCCTATATATAAACTAAGCGGTTTGAACATATGCTGTGGATTCCCAATAAAGTGGATGTCTTCTTAAAGGTTTTTGCAATCAGGGCATAAGCCGTAAAGGTATAAACTATGATCAGTTAATTCATATCCTAACTGCTCTGCAATGCTGTTTTGTCGCGCTTCAATCACATCATCGGTAAACTCGTCAACTTTGCCACATTTCACGCAAACGACATGGTCATGATGTTTACCTTTGTTTAACTCAAAGACTGAGTTTCCTCCCTCAAAATGATGTCTCGTCACAAGACCAGCGGCTTCAAATTGAGTTAATACACGATAAATTGTTGCTAAACCAATATCTTCATCTTCACTTAACAAAATTTTATAAACTTGTTCAGCACTTAAATGGCGATTATTGGTTTCACGCTCCATAATCTCCAAAATTTTTACACGCGGTAAAGTCACCTTTAAGCCCGCTTTTCTTAATTCTTGAGTTTCCATTTTATTTGCCAAAACTAAATTTAACCTATTTTTCAAGCCTATAGAAACAAATAACCCCGTATAAAACGGGGCTATTCTCTAAAAAGTGATTACTTTTTATTTTGGTTCAACTTGTGTTGCCTGTAAGCCTTTAGGTCCTGTTTCAACCTCAAAGCTTACTTTTTGATCTTCTTCTAATGATTTAAATCCATCACCAATAATTGATCTAAAGTGTACGAATACATCTTCACCACCTTCATCAGGTGTAATAAAGCCAAAGCCTTTCGCGTTGTTAAACCACTTAACTGTACCAGTTGCCATCTTTTTGAAATCCTCAAAACATTTAAAAATACAATTTCTACCCGCATTAATTTTTATAATTAATTTAGGTGAACCTGTTCACTATATCATAGAACGCTCACACTTAAGCTACCCAAAATTATAAATTATGGTAGCCCGTCTCTTCATGCAGAACAATATCTAAGCCTTCTACTTCTTCATCTGCAGTCACCCGCAGCCCCATAACTTTATCGATTAATTTTAAGATAAGGTAACTAAAACCCGCACTCCATAGTATAACGATAAAAACAGCGAAAGCCTGCACACCCACTTGATGAGCAATAGTCACTTCTAAGCCTAAACCACCAAAACTTTGTGCAGCAAAAACACCCGTTAAAATAGAGCCAACGATACCGCCAACACCATGTACTGGGAATACATCGAGAGAATCATCTATTTTAAAATGACGCTTAATGATTTGTACGGCATAAAAGCAAACAATACCTGAAATAATACCAATGACTAACCCACCAGCAGGACCAACAAAACCCGAAGCAGGGGTAATTGTCCCTAAGCCAGCAACCATACCGGTTACCGCGCCTAAAACACTTGGCTTGCCAAAACGTACCCACTCAATGACCATCCAAGTCAATGCGCCTGCTGACGCACTAATATGTGTGACCAAAATAGCCATACCTGCTGCGCCATCAGAGGTTAATGCACTACCTCCATTAAAACCAAACCAGCCAACCCAAAGCATACCAGCACCTGTCACTACCATAGGCAGGTTATGTGGTGGCATAGCAACACTTGGAAAGCCTTTTCTTTTACCTAAAACTATTGCTGTTACTAAAGCTGAAACACCTGCAGTCACATGAATTACGATACCACCGGCAAAATCCATAACGCCTATGTCAGCCATCCAGCCACCGCCCCAAATCCAATGACAAACAGGCACATAAACAACCAGCGCCCATAAGCCACTAAATAACAGCATCGAGGAAAATTTCATACGCTCTGCAAATCCGCCCACAATCAATGCCGGTGTAATAATTGCAAAGGTCATTTGGAACATAAAAAAGACAGTTTCAGGAATATCTCCCACTAAAGAACCTGTTCCCATCTCTGGCACAAATACTTTACTAAACCCACCAATAAAAGACTGTAACTCTCCACCATCAGAGAAAATAAAGCTATACAAGCCAACTAACCACATAATGGAAATAAGACAAGTAATTGCAAAGCACTGCATCAAGACAGAAAGTACATTTTTACTACGTACTAAACCAGAATAAAATAAAGATAACCCTGGCAAGGTCATAAATAAAACTAATGCTGTTGAAGTTAATACCCATGCCGTATTGGCTTGGTTTAATTCACTGGCATTAACTAAAGCAGGGGACAGGCTTAATACGCCCAATAAAAGGCCTTGTTTATTTTTTAACATATTCTTAGAGGTAGGTGAGTTATTAGGTGTTATTGAAGTAAGGGATAACTATTTAAAGAGCTTCATCACCTGTCTCACCAGTACGAATTCTAATCACTTGTTCTAATGTTGTTACAAAGATTTTCCCGTCGCCAATTTTCCCTGTATTTGCAGCAGAAATAATAGCTTCCACAGCCTGCTCTACTACCTCATCTGCTACCGCTATTTCCATTTTTACTTTAGGTAAAAAATCCACAACATATTCCGCACCACGGTAAAGTTCTGTATGCCCTTTTTGGCGTCCAAAACCTTTTACCTCAGTAACCGTTACACCCGCAATACCAATTTCTGATAAAGCTTCACGTACATCATCTTGCTTAAACGGTTTAATAATTGCTGTAATTAACTTCATTGTTTTTACCTTAAATTAAAAATAGTTTTGCGCTATTTTACACAAATAAAGCGCTTGCAGACAGTTTAAACCGCTTTCCAAATATAAAGAAATTTCAGCTAAGAAATCAACAAATTGGTATCATTGACGGCTATATTTTTTAACTGTAATAATTCCAAGCTTATTACAAACCCATTATTTTAACAAGGTATTCATGCTCTTACTTTCAAAACAACAAGATTGGCTAGGTAATATTCGCGGCGATGTTCTCGCTGGCACAGTCGTTGCTCTTGCTCTAATTCCTGAAGCAATCGCTTTTTCCATTATTGCGGGTGTCGACCCTAAAGTAGGACTTTACGCCTCTTTTTGCATTGCCTTTATCACTGCTTTTATTGGTGGCCGACCAGGAATGATTAGTGCAGCAACAGGTGCAATGGCGTTATTAATGGTAACCTTAGTTAAAGATTATGGCTTGCAGTACTTACTTGCTGCCTCCTTATTAACAGGTGTTCTACAGATTATCTCTGGTTATATTAAACTCGGTAGTCTGATGAGTTTTATTTCCCGCTCTGTGGTAACGGGTTTTGTAAATGCCCTCGCTATTCTCATCTTTATGGCACAATTGCCCGAGTTAACCAATGTAACTTGGCATGTTTACGCTATGACGGCAGCTGGCCTAGGGGTCATTTATTTATTCCCCTATGTTCCTGTTATTGGTAAAGCTATTCCTTCCCCTTTGGTTTGTATTATTGGACTGACTTTGGTCTCTATTTACTTAGGTCTGGATATTCGCACCGTGGGTGATATGGGTGAGCTACCTGATACATTACCTATTTTTCTATGGCCTGAAGTTCCTTTAAACCTAGAAACCTTACAAATCATATTCCCTTATGCTGCTGCGATGGCAGTTGTTGGGCTGTTAGAATCATTAATGACAGCAACGATTGTTGACGATTTAACAGATACAAGTAGTGATAAAAACCGTGAATGTAAAGGCCAAGGCTGGGCTAATATAGGTGCTAGCTTATTAGGCGGGATGGCTGGCTGTGCAATGATTGGACAATCTGTTATCAACATTAAATCAGGTGGTCGCGGGCGTTTATCAACACTCGTTGCCGGTGTATTTTTATTAGTGATGGTCGTATTCCTTAATGAATGGCTGTCTTACATCCCGATGGCAGCACTTGTTTCCGTTATGATTATGGTTTCTATCGGTACCTTTAGCTGGGATTCTATTATTAATTTAAAATCACATCCGCTTTCCTCTAATATCGTCATGATTGCCACTGTCACTGTTGTGGTTTGGACGCATAACCTAGCCTACGGTGTTTTTGTGGGTGTTTTACTTGGCTCCCTATTTTTTGCTAATAAAATCGCCCATTTTATGTATGTAGAATCATCATTAAATGATGAAAATTCCACACGTAACTACACCATTCATGGCCAAGTATTTTTTAACTCTGCGGCAAAATTCACCAATGAATTTGACTTTAAAGAAGTGATTGAAAACGTTATTATTGATTTAACTCATGCACATTTCTGGGATTTATCTGCTGTTGATGCGCTGGATAAAGTCGTCATTAAATTTAAACGCGAAGGTGCTAATGTTGAGTTAATCGGTTTAAATGAAGCTAGCGCAACCATTATTGACCGCTTTGGTATTCACGATAAACCTGAAGAAATTGAAAAAATTATGGGAGGCCACTAATGGCACAATCACAACAAGTACTTGCCTGTATTGATGATTCAGAACTTAATACGGCTATTTGCGATTACTCAGCTTGGGTTTCGCAGCGTATTGATACACCAGTTAAACTGTTACATATCTTAGAGCATCAAGAAACTCCTGCCAGCTTTGACCTTACCGGAAGTATAGGTTTAGGTGCTCAAGAACATCTACTTGATGAGCTAACCCAAGTGGAGCACCAGCGTAGTAAATTACTACAAAAAAAAGGCCAGCTTATCTTAGATGCGGCTAAAGGTAGAGTGCAACAAGCAGGTGTTAGCGATTGCATAAGCCTACAAAGGCACGGCAGTATCACAGAAGCTTTAATTGATTTTGAAGAAGAAACTCGCGTGGTCGTTCTAGGTTTACGCCATGAATCAAACTCAAAAATAAACACCCATTTGGAAATGATGGTGCGCGCAATTCATCGCCCTATTTTGCTAGTCAATAGTGAATTTACAGTGCCTAAAACAATCATGATTGCCTATGATGGCAGTGATAGCGCTAATAAAGCGGTTGATATGGTTGCCAGCAGCCCCCTTTATAAGGGCTTAGCTTGTCATTTAGTTTGTGTCTCTGATGATGCTGCCAACTTATTACAGTCAGCGAGTAAAAAATTGGAAGCTTGCCCTGATATTAAGCTAACAACAACCGCTTTAACTGGAAAAGCAGAAACAGAATTATGCGCTTATCAAGAAGCACAAAAGATTGATTTAACGATTATGGGGGCTTTTAGCCACACGCGTTTACGCGAAATGTTCCTAGGTAGTTTTACAGAAAAAATGCTAACTCACAGCAAAAAACCAGTCTTATTATTACGTTAAAATACTGTTGAAAAGCGGGTATTGCACCCGCTTTTTTAGTATTTAATCTAGCGCATACTCCAAAACAAAGCCGATAAAAATTGTTAGTCCAAACCAGTTACTATTAAGAAATGCTTTAAAGCAATCTGCTTTATTCCGGTAAAAAATTAACTTTTGCTGATAAACACAAAACAAACTACTGATGCCTAGCGCCGTATAATAAACCCACGACAAACCAAGCATTAAACCCACATAAGCCAATAATCCCAAAATAATTAGCTGCAATACAGCCATAATTTCTCGGTCGTAATCACCAAATAAAATAGCCGTCGATTTAACCCCTATTTTCAAATCATCTTCTTTATCCACCATTGCGTACATGGTGTCATAAACTAACGCCCATAAAACAACCGCTAGATACATCACCCACGCAACATTTGGTATTTCATTCGTTTGCGCGGCAAATGACATAGGCACTGCCCAGCCAAATGCTATGCCTAAATAAGCTTGTGGCAATTGTGTATAACGTTTCATAAAGGGATACGTTGCCGCCAAAAATGCGCCACCAAATGAAAGCAATATCGTGTAAGTATTTAGCAGTAAAACCAATGCAAAGGCTGATAAACAAAGTACAGCAAAAACAATTAACGCTTCTTTAGGGCTTACTTTACCCGCTGCAATAGGCCTTAGCTTGGTACGCTCTACATGTGGATCAAAATCACGATCAGCATAATCATTAATAACACAGCCCGCTGCTCTCATCAACACAACCCCAGCACAAATAACCAACAAAACCAATTGGTTAGGACTTCCTTCACTTGCAACCCAAAGCGCCCAAACAGCCGGCCATAATAAAATAAGGATCCCGATAGGTTTATCAAATCTCGCTAACAGCCAGTATTGTCCGATTCTATCGGCTAATTTTTTATTTAATGTCATTTTTCACTCATTTATTAATCATCCAAAAGTGCTAAAAATCGCACTTTTTATTCCTTCTACAAAGCTATTAAATAGCAATAAAATCAAACTCTTAAATATTCTAGCCGCCATATAAAGCGCTATTACTCCCATGCAAATACTTAAACTATTTATTAAGTATACTAACTAAGCGAATGAAAAATAATGAAATAATATTTGTCAATGTAACAAAAAAAGCCTATAGTTAAATCCAACTCCTTACTTTTTATGGAGTTAAGTAATTTACCTCATGCAAGTAATTAGCTAGGAACAGACCATGCTACATATTATCAACCGCTACCCTCTTCAGCATTCCTTTTTAGAAAAAGCTCATACTGGCGATACCATTATGATAAAAGATGATGCCGTTTACGCTTTAACAAAAGAAAACTTACGTGAATCATTGATTGAAAAAAGCTTTGCTCACTTTAACTTATGCGTTAAAAAATCAGATTTGCTATTACGCAACATCGCCAAGCATGAGCTTATTCAAGGCGTATCAGTGATCGAGGAATTTGATGAACCCATAGAGCACCACGCCTATCATACTGCTTTTTTATCCTGCAACTAATAGGGTAAAGTTAGCCTGCTTTCTTGCTCTTTAGCAGGCTAATCAATTGCTCAACAAACTCATTAGGTAGCCTAGCTTGCACAGGCACAAACCAATGCTTATTACTGGCAAATGTCTTGCATTTAACCGCGTCTTTTTCGGTCATAAAAATAGCGTCTGCTTTGTTATAGCTGATTTCTGATTCGGTAAAAACATGATGGTCTGGAAATTCATCATAACTGCTACTAATATGATACTTTTGTAAGTGCTTAAAAAATCGCTCTGGATTGCCAATGCCTGCTAGCGCATGACACTGAAGCTCGCCAAATTCATAAAGTGATTTTTGCTCACCCGTTTGTAAATTAATCGCAACATCACCCTCTAGCTGCATAAGAGTCTCATCCTCTTCTGCTTCTCCCCCATTACACACGGTGAAATCAGCTTCATATTTTCTCTCTTGTGGCTCACGCAAAGGCCCTGCGGGTAAGCAATAATTATTACCAAAGCGCCGCTCGCCATCAATCACGATAATTTCTATATCTCGTGCCAAAGCATAATGCTGTAAGCCATCATCTGACAAAATCACATCACAGCCCGCTTCCTCAATCAATAATTTCGCCGCATCCACTCTAATCGGCCCTACAGCAACAGGGCATTTTGTTTGCTCAACAATTAAAATAGGCTCATCACCAATAGCACTAACGTCACTATCGGCTGTTACACGCTGCGGCCAAGTTTCCGATTCAGCGCCATAACCTCGGCTAATAACGCCCGGTTTAAAACCTTTTGCTTGTAACTGCTTGGCTAAATAAATAACCAGCGGCGTTTTTCCCGTGCCACCCACGGTTAAATTACCGACAATAACCACAGGCACAGAAACTTTGGTCACTGTTTTTCGCCCTGTTTTATACTGCCAACGACGGAAACGCACCACATCCATATAAATAAATGAGAATGGCATTAACAACGCCGCGATAAAAAAATCTTTATACCAAACGATATTTGCCCATCTTGTCAGTAATTTATTCATATATTTAATCTTTTTGTGTTGCAAAGGTAATATTCTTAAAACCTTTTTTAGAAGCGATATCTAAGACAGAAATCGCTGATTGTATGGGCGCTCTCGCATCTGCATTAATCAACAGAGGCCGCTGTTTATTGATAACTCCATCTAAAGCGATGGTTAATTTTTCAGTACTTTTATCACCAACGGCTTTACCATCTAAAAAATACAGCCCTGCTTGGTCTATCGTTAAAATCAATTGCTTTTCTTGTGATCGCTCCACACCATCTGCTTGTGGTAGCTGAATTTTTATCATACTTTCTTTGCTAAAAGTGGTAGTTACCATAAAGAAAATTAATAATAAAAACACCACATCAATCATCGGTGTTAAAGAAAGCTCTAACGGCTTACGATTTTTGGTACGAAAATTCATTTTGCGTCTTCTTTACCATGCATGACTTCAATTAATCTTAATGACTCATCTTCCATACCCAACACTAAGCTATCCACCAAGCCTTCAAAATATCGATGAAAAATCACACAAGGAATGGCAACGGCCAAGCCTCCTGCTGTTGTAATTAATGCTTCAGAAATCCCACCGGCGAGTATTGTAGGATCACCCACACCATGAGTAACAATTGCCGAAAAGACTTTAATCATTCCTACCACCGTTCCTAGCAAGCCCAGTAAAGGAGTAATTGTTGCAATCGTGCCCAAGGTATTTAAGAAACGCTCTAAATCATGTGCGACTTGTCGCCCCGCTTCAGAAATAGCCTCCTTCATAACATCTCGGCCTAAATCACGGTTTAAAACACCCGCGGCCAAAATAGCACCTAAAGGCGAGCTGTCTTTTAATTGCTGAATGGTTTTACTATCTAATTTTTTAGACTGAGCTAAGCCCCACACTTGCTCAACCATTTCTGGTGGTAGAACCTCGTTTCGTTGTAAGGTCCAAAAACGCTCGCCAATAATCGTCATTGCGATAACGGAGCAAAAAATTATTGGGATTAATAATAATCCACCACTTTGTATCAATTCAAACACGTTATTTCCTACCTATGTCTTAAAAGTTTTCTATTTATTTAATACGGGAACCTGATTTAAAAAAGTTCAATATAGCCTTCATCAATGGTCTCTTTAAAAACCCCTGAGGCAACTAAATCTTCATAAGAAAACAATTTATTTCTACCGTTTTCTTTTGCATGATACAAAGCTTGGTCAGCTCTGCCCACAATATCACTCGCAATCGCATGCTGCTCTAAAATCTGAGTCGCCCCCGAACTAATGGTTACTTGACCAACCCTTGGGAACTCATAAACTTCAATCGCTACTCTAAAGCGCTCAAAAACCGTCTTAGCAACAGCTTCGTTATCCACTTGAATAACAGCAATAAACTCTTCACCACCAAAACGAAACAATAAATCTTTAGGGCGAAAGCTTTGCTTCATGACCTGTGATAGCAACAATAAAACCTCATCACCATAGACATGACCAAAATTATCATTAATTTTTTTAAAATGATCAATATCAATAATTGCCAGCCAAAATTCTTTTCCGCTATTATTTTGCCTTTTTTCAACACCGACATAAGGTTCAACTTTATCAATACTATTTAGTGCGTCTTGTATTTTAGAAATATTATCATCAAAGGTTTTTCTATTTAATAAGCCCGTTAATTTATCTTTTTGATTTTCCTCTAATAAACTATAAAAGTTTTGCGAAATACTTAATAAACTCGCTACTACCATGCTTTCTGAACTAGTGAGTTCTTCATGCAAAGTCAACGACAAATAACCAACATTACCTTTCAGGCCTAAAATAGGATAAACCACACGATACAAGTCACCCTGCTGAACCGAATAAATTTCTTCAGTGGATTCTATCCATGCTTTAGCGCGCTTAATATCTTCAGGTACATCGACATGAACCACTTCGACTTCTTGAGGGGAGGAAATTTTATGCTGATCTGAGCCTTGCTCTATTTCTGGAGCATAACTTAACAATCAGCAAGGTTCATTTATATTATTAACCTTATAGGTACAAATTTCTTGTGCCTTTAATAAATCAGCCAAAGTCTTTAAAAAACTCAATTCAAAAACATCTATATCCCGTATCGCAGTTAAGGATGCTATTTTTCCTAATAACACGCACGCACCTTCGAGGTTTTTAGTCGTAAAATAGAATTTCTTCGTTTCTTTCTTAGCATAATCTCTGATATTCCAAACACTCAATTTAACCATTCATTGTACAATATACTGAATTGCAATGAAATTTAATTCATTTCACATACGCTAATCCAGCTTTAGCCCTACCAACATAATAGATTATTTAATATGTCCATTTTGCTGAAAACACTCAATATCTTTTATATTATTTTTGTTTGCTTCTTTCTCTTATGGAGTGCTCCTGCTGTTTATTTTTTTAAACTCTTCAGTGAAGCAAGCTTAAACCTAATGCTGGCTTCTAGCTATACAGTTTTAACACTGCTTCTGCCATTCATTATAAAAAATAAACGCTACCGCCGATCTTTTACCCTTAGTTTATTTATCGTCATTTTAATAGCTTGGAGCCAAATCCAAGCCACACATCATAAAGTTTGGGCTGATAGTGTTGCTAAACTTCCCTCCGTAACGATAGATAATAACAAAATCCATATTCATAACATTCGTGATTTTATTTATAAAACCGAAACAGATTACCAAATAAATTATTTAGACAAATCTTATGACATCCGTGACTTAACAGAGCTCGATTACATTTTATCTTATTGGGATGGCAACAAAGCCATTGCACATACCATGTTTAGCTTTGGCTTTAATAATGGCGAACATCTGGTTATTTCTGTTGAAGTCCGCCACAAAAAAGGCGAAGAATATGGCGGTTTTGCAGGTTTATACAAACAATTTGAACTCATTTATGTACTCGCTACTGAGCGGGATATTTTGCAATTGCGCACTAATTTTCGTCAGGAAGATGTTTATCGCTACCCGCTCAATATCTCTCAGGAAATTATTCATGAGTTATTTAATATTGTTATTAGTCGGGTTAATTCATTACATGAAACAGCTGAATTTTATAATACGCTTAGCCAAAATTGTTTAACCAGTTTAGCCGCTGATTTCTGGAGTATAGGTGGACAGAACAATCACTTTGATTACCGCATGTTAGCGAATGGCTACTCAGATGCAATGCTCTACCAGCGTAATCGCTTAAAAAGCAGCGCTCCTTTTTTAGAAATGAAACAGCAAGCTAATATTAATCAACATATTAAAATAAACCATTACAATCCGCTTTACTCACAACAAATCAGGCCTTAATGATTATAAAAATCACATAAACAATAATTTTGCCGAAATCAATAAAGTTACCAACTCAAAAGCGCGTTTAATGTATTGATTACCGTGTTTAATCGCCAAATGAGTACCAACATACCCCCCTAATAAAGAGCCGGCTAATAATGCCGGCAACCAATCCCAGCGAATATTACCAAATAAGCCCAAGGTGATCGCACCCGACCCATTCCAAAATAGCCCAACAAGAATTAATGTATAAGCAACTGCTCGCTTATAATCCAAACCAAACCACGCAACTAGCCATAAAGTAACAAATAGCCCTGTGCCCGAGGTTAAAGAACCATTTAAAATACCCAGAAAAAATAAAACTCCCGCGCCTATTAAATAACCAGAACTATTCCTATGTTTTGGGTAATAATCCTGCCCTAATGCTGGTTTTAATAAAGAATATAAGCCTAAACCGCCTGTTAATAAGCCAAGACCCAGCAATGCTATTTGCTCAGGTACAAACAGAATCATCCTTGCACCGATCACTACGCCAGGAATACCTGCCCCTAAAATAATTGCAACAAAATGACGATCTAATCGTTCACTTTTCAAATACCGTAAAGCAGCCCCAACACCTAAAGCCACACTTGCCACTTTATGAGTTGCTAAAGCGACAGAGAAACTTAATCCTAAAAAAATTAATGCCGGAAACTGAATTAGCCCCGCTCCGCCGCCACTAAATGACGAAAAAGTATTCGCGATAAATGAAACCACTAACAGTACAAATTGCTCTAAATAATTCACTTATCTCACCTAACTATAAAACATACGCTACTTAGCATTGACCCTAGCTTAAGTTACCGGTAGCATTAAAACTAACAACTAAAGTGAGGACTCAATGAATTCTAATAACAACAGCTCGAATACCCCCTTATCTAGTAATGCAATTGAGGTCGCTATTCGCTTAATCCTCATATTATTAATTGCCACTCTCTGCTTTCAAATTATAAAGCCATTTATGATTCCCGTTATCTGGGGAGCCATTATAGCTGTCGCCCTATTTCCTCTCTATATTCAACTTAACAACTTATTGGGGCAACGAAATAAATTAACAGCAAGTCTTTATATTATAGCGGCATTAAGTCTATTAATTACTCCTTCAATTATGCTGACAACATCACTCGTAGAAACATCTACCGAGCTTGCTAAAAACTTCAATGACGGCACATTAACCATTCCACGCCCCGATGCAAGTATTAATGACTGGCCTTTAATTGGTAATCAAGTTTTCAACTTATGGTCTCAGGCATCAAGTAATTTAGAAGAAACCCTAAAACAATATGTCCCTGAAATAAAACAAGCAGGGAAAACACTACTATCAGCTGTCACTGGTGTTGGCGGCAGTATATTACAGTTTATTTTTTCTATTATCATTTCAGGCATCTTTTTAATTAATGCGCAAAACTCCCATTCAATCACAGTAAAAATAGCATCTCGCCTTACCGATAAACAGCAAGGCCTACAGTTTGCTAATCTAGCCATCGCAACCATACGTAGCGTTGCTCAAGGCGTTATTGGCGTTGCCGTTATTCAGGCAACACTAGGTGGCATAGGTATGTTTCTTATCGGCGTTCCTGGCTGGGGCTTATGGACCGTCCTTATCTTAATTCTAGCGGTTGCCCAACTGCCCCCCCTATTAATTTTAGGCCCGGTTATTTTCTATGTTTTTTCAATCGATACCAGCTCAAGTGCTGCCATTATTTTTACTATATGGAGTATTTTAGTCAGCATGAGTGATGGCTTTTTAAAACCTTTATTCTTAGGAAGAGGCATGGCAACACCGATGCTCGTTATCTTACTAGGTGCAATCGGCGGTATGATGCTTATGGGCATTTTAGGTTTATTTATAGGAGCGATTTCTCTCGCCTTAGGCTATGAGCTTTTTATGGCTTGGTTAGATAAAGAAAGCGAAATAGCCTAATAAGCTCACCGCCGAAAATATAAATATAAAATTGCTCACGCAACCTTCTTTATCTAAAACACTAAAGGTATAAAAATGAAAATAGGCATCCCAAAAGAAATAAAAGATAAAGAAGCACGAGTTGGTATGACCCCAACGGGTGTCGCCCAACTTATTAAATGCGGCCATTCTGTTGTTGTAGAAAGTAATGCTGGCCTTGAGTCTGGTTTTAATAATGAGCAATATCAAAATGCCGGCGCAACCTTAGTTTCTGCTGCAGAAGCTTGGCAGAGCAATTTAGTCATTAAAGTAAAAGAACCTCAAAAATCAGAATACTCATACCTACAGCAGCAAATTGTCTTTACTTTCTTTCATTTAGCGGGTGTCGATAAATCACTTAGCGAAGAGTTAATAGCTAAAGGAACAACCGCTTTAGCTTATGAAGCTTTAGAAAATGACCAAGGAAAACTTCCTATTTTAGCGCCAATGAGTGCTGTTGCCGGTAATATGTCTGTTTTAATGGGCGCTTATTATCTTGCCCAATTTAACCAAGGTAGCGGCATGCAGTTAGGTACGGTACTTAATAAAGCCTATGGAAAAGTCGTTATTTTAGGTGATGGTATTGTTGGCCAACATGCGGCAAAAGTAGCTTCTGGCATGGGTGCTAATGTTTTTCTTGCTAGCCGACATGAAGAGAGATGGCCTGCTTTCAAACTAGCCGGCCTAAGTACTGTCAACTTTTTTCAATCTAATCCAGAAAATATTGCAGCCCAGCTCTTAGATGCAGATTTAGTCATTGGTGCAGTCCTTAGCCGCGGTGGAAAAGCACCTAAAATAATAACCGAACCCATGTTAAAAACAATGCCCGAAGGCTCGGTTATTGTCGATGTTAGTATTGATCAAGGCGGCTGCTTTGAAACATCGAAAGCAACGACACATAGCAACCCCGTCTATATAAAACATGGTGTTATTCATTACTGCGTTTCTAATATGCCTGGTGCTTATCCAAAAGCTTCCACACTCGCATTAACCGAAGCCACTTTAAGTTACATACTTGATATTGCCAATCATTCTTTATCCGGATTTATGGCAGATAAAGGAAAAATTAAAGCGGTAAACACTTATAAAGGCAAAATAACATCTAAACAAGTTGCTAAAGATCTGGATTTATTAGAGTCATTTCAAGCGATAGACACGTTAATTTAAACACTAAATGAACACCATATAAAATATAAATAATTGATTTATATGATATTTATTTCGAATTCAGGCCATAAAATACGGAAAAATGATCATGAATCATTGCAAAATACCAAAAAAACAAAATCAAGGCAAGCTTCATGCGGGCAGTTATATAACTCAATTTATTGCTCACTTACCCTTTGAATAACTAACTCTATAAATACTCCCAGAAAAATCATCGGAGATATACAGGCTGCCATCTTTCGCTTCCACAATATCAACAGGGCGACCGATCACATCATCCTGTTTTTCAAAGCCAGTAATAAAATCGCTTTCTGTTATGCCTTGTTCAGCATCAAATCTCAGAGCAACAAGTTTATAGCCTGTTTTTACGGAACGATTCCAAGAACCATGCAAGGCTACTAATGCATCTGCTTTTAAGGCTGAGCGCAATATTTTGCTCTTAAGAAATAACAAACTTAACGGTGCTGTATGTGCTCCAAACTCATACACAGGGGCAGTGCTACCTGCTAACCAATCCTGATCATTACTAGCCATATCAGGGTCAGCGACTTGATGACCATTAACATACGGCCAGCCATAAAATTGTCCCTGCTCTATCTGGTTTAATTCACAAGGAGGAAAATTGTCCCCTAAGAAATCTCTACCATTATCAACACCATATAATTTGTTTGTGACAGGCCTCCAAGCAAAGCCCACTGTATTTCGTAAGCCCGTAGCAAAAATCTCTGCTTGTTTGCCTTCCGCTGTAAACCTTAATAAAGTAGCACGCCGCGGATCTTGTTCTACACAAACATTACAACTAGAGCCTACCGACACATAAAGCTTATTATCGGGACCAAAGTGTAAAGAACGGCTCCAGTGATTACCTCCTTCGGGTAAGTCCGTAATAATTCTTTGATAATCCCCTCTTGTTTTTCCCGTACTTGCATCAAACTGAATACGCCCAATCGCATCCGTTTCTGCAATATATAGCCAATCTTGATAGATGGCTAAACCATGTGGCAAATTAAGCTTATTGATTAATTCGCTACGCCTACCTGCTACACCTTTTAGCTGAGAACTTTGCTCTAGCAACATCACTTTACCCTCTTTGGGCAAACTCACTAAAACATCTCCCTTATCTGTTATTAGCAGCATACGCGCCCCCGGTAACTTGTCGGCAAAAACGGCTAAAGAAAACCCTTTAGGCATTTGTATACGTTGCTCTAAAACTGAGATTGAGGCCGTACTTTTTTGTAATAAAGGCGCATTAATACCCAGCCAGCCAGAAATAACAAACCATAAACTGGGCAAAAATATAACACTAAGGACAAGGAACTTTTTCATAGCCATTAAACCTCTGTTTTTAATTTAAAGATTTCGCTAATAACTCTGCATTACCACCAATTGCAGCGGTATTTATCGTCACAGTTTGTTCATTAGAAAAAGCTAACAAATAATTTGGGCCACCCGCTTTGGGGCCTGTACCAGATAAGCCCATTCCACCAAAAGGCTGTACCCCTACTACGGCAGAAATCATATTACGATTAACGTATACATTGCCCACTTTAGTATTTTTAGAAATTAACTCTACCGTGCTATTAATACGACTATGAATGCCTAATGTTAAGCCATATCCAGACGAATTAATCTCCTCAATTACCTGTTCAAGCTGATCACTTTGATAACGAATAATATGTAAAATGGGGCCGAAATTTTCTTTCTTTAACTGAGTTAAAGAAGAGATTTCAATTAAGCTTGGTGGAAAAAAACCAGGATTTTTTAAATCTTCATTTAATTCTAGCTGAAATAATACCTTCCCCTTTTGCCGCATAAAGGCTACATGCTCTCTTAATGCTTCAGCGGCTACTTGGTCAATCACTGGCCCTATATCAGTGCTAGTTTGCTCTGGATTAGCAAGCAATAACTGCTGCATAACACCGATTATTCGGCTAATAGTCAGATTGGCACTTTCATCAGGTAAATATAAAACACGCAATGCAGAGCATCGCTGCCCTGCACTATTAAAAGCAGACTGCACAACATCTTGAACCAGTTGCTCCGTATGCGCAGAGTTATCGGCTAACATTACATTTTGCCCGCCCGTTTCAGCAATCAAAGGCACAATGCTGGGTAACTTAGCTAACTGCTGATTAATCAATCTAGCAGTAGCCAAAGAACCCGTAAAAGCAACACCTGATAAGCGAGAATCTGCTAATAAATAACGCCCTACATAAGCTCCATCACCGGGTAAAAAATGCAAAACATCTTTGGGTATGCCTGCTTGATGTAATAGTTGAATACAACGCATTGCTATTAAAGAGGTTTGTTTAGCAGGTTTCGCAATCACAGTATTACCACTGGCTAAAGCTGCGGCAATTTGCCCTATAAAAATAGCAATAGGAAAATTCCAAGGGCTGATACAAACAAAAGTACCACGCCCATACTGATAAAGCTGATTATCCTCCCCGGTGGGGCTAGGCAAGCTCACTGGCTGAGCAAATAACTCCGTTGTTAGTTGCGCATAATAGCGACAAAAATCTATCGCTTCACGTATTTCAGCTAAGGCATCACTAATGGTTTTTCCAGCTTCACGCACACATAGCGCCAGTAACTCCATTTGGTGCTGCTGTACAAGGTCAGCGGCTTTAAGTAAATAAGACCGGCGCGTTGCAAGCTTAGATAAACGCCAGTATTTAACGGCTTCTGTAGCACTATCTAATGCATCCGTTATGGCTTGTTGCTTGCTGTCAATCAATTCACCCACTATGTCTTGCCGCTTAGCTGGGTTATTTACCGGCTGCTTAAGCCCCGTATAATATTTCCCATTAACTAAAGGGGCTGCTTGCCAGCTATGCGCTTTAAAAAATTCGAGTTCTCGCTGTATATGATGTATCTCATCAAAATCAGCCAGATTAACCCCTGCTGAATTAATACGCTGCGGCATATATAAATCTTTAGCTAACACACACTGAGTTAATAAATCATGAGACTCTCTTAGCAGCTTAACTGGGTCTGAGATCACGTGATCAATCGCTATATCTGCATTTTCAACTTGGTTAATAAAAGACGTATTTGCCCCATTTTCTAACAAACGCCTAACAAGATAAGGTAAAAGTTCTTGATAACGACCTACAGGCGCATAAATACGACAGCTTATTTTTCCTTGAGTTTGTTTTATTAGCTGCTGATAAAGCTGCTCTCCCATACCGTGCAAGCGCTGAAATTCAAAATCAGCATGATTTTTACCCAGCTCTAAAATAGCCGTCACCGTATGTGCGTTATGGGTCGCAAACTGTGGGTAAAAAGCTTCTTTTTGCAGCAACATAAATTGAGCACAGGCTAAATAAGATAGATCGGTTGCAGATTTATGCGTAAAAACGGGATAGTTATCTAAACCATTCACTTGCGCTCGCTTAATTTCGCTATCCCAATATGCGCCTTTCACTAGACGCACAGGAATTTTACATTGCTGAGTTTTAGCTAATTCAGCTAAATACTGTAATGTTGCTAAAGCTCGCTTTTGGTAAGCCTGCACAGCTAAACCTAAACCCGGCCAAGCCTTTAAAGACGGATCAGTAAATACTTGCCTAAAAATACTCAGCGACATCTCTAAGCGCTCTGATTCTTCCGCATCAATCGTCACGGTAATATTAGCGGCTTTCGCCAGTTTGACTAAGCACAATAGTTTAGTACTTATTTGCTGTATTGCCTGTTGCTGCTGCAGTGGTTCATAACGTGAGTAAAGTGCCGATAACTTAATGGAAATACTAGGATTTTCATAAAGCGTAGCCTCTTTTACTTGCTCTGCTAAAGTCGTAATAGCTTGTTGATAAGCATCATAATAACAATCTGCATCACTAGCTGTTAAAGCCGCCTCACCCAGCATATCAAAGGAGTACAAATACCCCTCTGATTGATTAGCTTTTTGCAGCGCTTTAATGATTGTTTCAGCAATCACAAATTGATAAGCAAGTTGCTGCATCGCTTGTTTTACTGCACGACGAATTAAAGGTAAACCCAAGCGTGCCGAAAGTTGAAGGAATATGGACTGAGAACGATTATCTAGTTTAAATTGGCGCTCCAATTTACCCGTTAAATCGAGTGTTTCTGTCGCAAAATTCACTAACAATGATTCACTATGCAAATGATGTTTATGCCAATCCGCAGTGCCTAATTTTTCTTGTAGAAATACATCTTGAGTTGCGGCATCAGGTATACGTAATAAAGCTTCTGCCATTTCCATTAAAAGAATACCCTCTTCTGAGTTCAGCTGGTATTCATGCAAAAAAGCCTCTATTAAACTTTGCTGAGCTTTTTTTTCTCTGATAGCCCGCACTAAAGCATGGGCTTCGTGCTGTATAACAGAATGCGGGTAATCTTTTAAAACATTTAATAACGTATTAATTTGCGCTTGTTCATCTGCCAAGTAATATTGGTTAATTTTCTGGCGATAATCTTGCAGTTTATTTTGCATAATAGCTACGACCACTGCTCTGGGTACCTCTTTAAAAATGCAGTACACATTTTTAACATCACTGGAGCCAGTAAGTTCAATAAAAAAGCAGTAAATACAATCACCGAAAAAACATTTTTATCTAACGCGCCCATCTCTAT
>JAQRMR010000089.1:4720-6548 GCA_028599115.1 Methyloprofundus sp. | reverse complement strand
AAAAAGAATTAAAGGTTAGAACGCCCTTTGAGGCTGTTCAATGTTGGTATAGAATAAATCCAGAAATCTTTATAAAATCCCCCGATATGTTTCGAGCTGACCTTTTAAAAATCACGGTACAGCGTGGTGAAACCTAACAGGTTATAGCCTAATTGGGTTGACTCGGAATACTGTGCAGAACTAGTTCCTGACTGATCAAGTTCATTATGAACATCAAAAATATCGACTTCTAAATTTTGCAGAACTGCATTTGTTAATAATCGTTGTGCCTGATAGCTTTTACCCGTGCCCGACATGCCTGTTAATAAAAGATGTCCATTAATCAATTCTTGAGTATTAATGACAACAGGTTGATTGCTATTTTTTTGTCGATACAGGTATTCGTTTAATCCAAAAATATGTTTCAAAGCCGACTCCTGTATATCCATCGGACATGATATTCAATTTATTATTGCATAGTAAATATTAAACCCTCATTAATCCCCAACCAGGTTGATCTATTTGATTTTACAAACCAAAATAAAAATACTGAACTGATGAGTACGATAGATAAAATCAACAATCGATTTCCTGAAGGTATTACATTAAGCGTGACTGGAATGAGCTTGCAGTTGTAAAATGCAGATAATCCCTTCTGCGCTTATTTATTTTCCCATGACACTTTTTATTTTGGTAGGCGCTTAAAATCATCATAATTTGAATAGAGTTAAGCGGTATAGCTGACTACTTCCATTTGCCTTTTAATCATCACACTTCTTTTCAACAAGTGGTATATTTACGTTCATTATAGGATCTATTGTTATACCAATCACTGGAATGCACTAAATAAATGTCTACTTGCAGCCCTAACTTTAACTATTCTGATTTTTCTCAATGCGGTGTTACTCAAGCGCGTTATCAGCTTAGCAATCAGGCTAAAGACCCATGCACCTTAGATGCTATTCAACAAATATGCCTTGATGTATTGGAACCTGTTGTTAAACAATTTGGCTCTCTTACACTTACCTACGGCTTATGTTCTAATGATTTACTTCTGCAAATCAAAAAACAGTCGTCTCCTGGTATTGCCCCACAACTTGATCAGCATGCGGGGTACGAAGTAAACTCACGAGGGAACCGTATTTGCAAACGTGATGGCTTTGCTTGTGATTTTTATGTGGCTGGCATTGACTCCTTAACGGTTGCACAATGGATAGTAGTAAACCTGCCTTTTGACCGCCTGTATTTTTACGGTAAAGATAGACCCCTGCATGTCAGTATTGCTCCTGAAAATAATTATGCGATTACGCTATTAGAACAAGCACCTTCTAAGCGCCGCATCCCCAAAAACATTAAAAAAGACGCTTTTCTACTCAAAGAGTGACGCTATGAATGCGAATGACTTCAATCAACTCATCAAGAAAGTAAAACTAGGTAAGCTAGTGGGTAATGCTCGCTATTTACATCGCAGTGCATTTGATGAAATCCCAGCTGAATTAACCGAGTTCATTCAGCTTATTGCTACTGCCTTAAAGATTCCTGAAGATGATTGGAACATCATTAAGCTGCATACCCAACAATTTCGCATCTCATATTTAAACTACCCTGATTTTTACAGTGACTCTTACCCTGCGTTGCACAACAGCATCACCGTGGATTTAGTGACTAAGACGCAAAAAGTTGCTAATTACACTGAAACTGAAAATGCCCCTATCCTGCATCGTAAAGAATTATTTATCAGTCCTAAAGATGAATATTACCCTGAATTTGTAAGCATTACTGAAGAAGGTGTAGCGGCAGGACTGTACGAAAACAGCCGTATTATTGGCTTCAAAAAATCATGGGAACG
>JAQRMR010000089.1:0-4620 GCA_028599115.1 Methyloprofundus sp. | reverse complement strand
GAACTACAAGGCTTTATTGAAAATACTCTGGATGAAAATGCTATTGCAGTCGGCCCTGGAATTTTCTTTATTTTTAAAGATAAACTAGAAGAACAGCTATTTTTAGCGAGCAGGCAAACACGACACCATAGTTGGAAGCAAATCACCACACGCCCTACCAGCAGCAAAGAAAAGTTTGAATTAGTGTATGTAGAACATGAGGATTTATTTAAAGACTTCTGGCAGACTTGCTTAACTTTAGGCCGTATTCCAGCAAATGATGAATTTGATGAATCTGACAAAATAAAACAACTCGCCGGCTCTCACCATAAAGTTTTCACCCTGCTCGACCAGCTATTTGAAAACAACCAATTCGCACAAGCAGAGCAATATCGTAAAGAAGATTTATTAGTCTACTTTTCTCTATCACAATTTGATAAACGCAAACCTTACACCCAACTACCCGATGAGCTGCAACGAGATGTGAAAGCCTTTTTCGGTAACTATAATAACGCCCAAGCCATCGCCAAAGAACTACTCTATTCAGTCGCTGATACCGAATTAATCACCGAAACAAGCCTAGCTGCTCAGCAAATATTACCTGCAAGTCACTTACTAGAAAATCACTCCCTCACTTTTCATAAAGACTTTATCGAACTACTTCCGGCACTACTACGAGTTTATGTTGGATGTGCCGTGCAAATGTATGGAGAACTTGAAGATATTCAACTGATAAAAATTCACTTTCATTCTGGCAAAGTTTCCTTCATGGGCTATGATGATTTTGACAATTCTCCATTACCTTTATTAAAAGAGCGCATCAAAGTAAAACTAGCCCAGCAACAAGTCGATTATTTTGATTATGTCGGCGAATACACACCTCAACCGCTTTATTTTAAATCAAATTACATTACTGAAACTTACCCTAACTACAAAAAACAAGTCAGTTTTGATAAAAAAATAGCGCTATTTTTACCCGCTAATAATCGCTACGGCATTAAACTCGATGCCCTAAAAATACTCTTAGATAACAATAAAACAGAAATTAAAGGCTTTCGATTTCACGCTAAAAAATAATTTACTCATACAAAAAGATAGTCATTAATGCCTACATGCTAGATAATTTCCGGACCTAATGGAGCAGGAAAAACAACCTTTTCGCTTCAGTATTTGCCCAAGGTAGTGGACTGTTTCACTTATATTAATGCTGATTTAATCGCTGCAGGAATATCTCCTTTAGCACCAGAAAGAGAGCTAGTCGCAGCCAGTAAAATTTTCTTAAATGAAATCGAATCCTGTATTCAAAAAGAAGAAAATTTTGCGGTTGAAACAACATTATCAGGGCGCAGTTACCTTCGCATGATTAAAAGATTAAAAAATACAGGTTAGAATGTAGAACTTATTTATTTAGCATTACCCTCTATAGAAATGTCAAAACATCGTGTTGCCGAACGGGTTAAACATGGCGGACATAACATCCCAGAAAAAGATATTGAGCGTCGATTTTCTCGTAGCTTAAATAACTTATTAATTGAGTTTAGTGGCATTGTAGATAATTGCTTATGCTTTATTAACTCAGGAAAAGAACCCATTTTAATATTTGAACAACAAGACGAGAACCGCTATATCGCAGATGACTCTTTATACCAACTATTACTAACGTATTCAAAAAAATGATGACAACAAAAAAGCCAAGTTCAAAGAAAAGCCAGACTGTTTTAAACGCCTTGAAGCAAGCAACTGCTGATGCGCTAGAGAAAAAAAGACTCTTAGGCCAGTACGCTGTGTTTTGGGAGGGGGGAGAAATTTTTTATGAAGGTAAAGATGCCCCCGCTGTTAAAGACTCCTAGCCTTAACCTTCAGTTACCAAGCTCTATCTATCTTGATTACGCAGCAATAACCATTTCTAATCACATGGTTAAGCCGCTTTCATGGGCAGGAAGATAATTAGCCTTTAATAAATTAAAAACAAACCTTGCAAATACGGACTTATACTCCATAATTACAAGGATGATAAAGCGAAAAATAGAATCCCACCTTACTTACTTAGTTGATAACTTCCCTGCTGTTGCCCTACTTGGTCCAAGGCAGGCAGGTAAAACGACGCTGGCTCATGCTATTGCAGCAGGTCGCAATGCTATTTATTTAGATTTAGAATCAGAGCAAGACAGAGCAAAATTAAGCCAAGCTGAACTCTATTTAACTCAGCACGAAGATAAGCTGGTCATTTTAGATGAAGTACAACGCGCTCCAGAGTTATTTCAAAACTTACGCGGCTTAATTGATCAAGGCCGCCGCAAAGGCTTGCGCAGTGCACGGTTCTTACTACTTGGTTCTGCTTCCATTGAACTACTAAAGCAATCCAGCGAATCTCTTGCGGGACGCATTGCCTACCTTGAATTACCGCCACTGCACGCTTTAGAGCTTAACCCGACACAACGCGATTTGCTCTGGTTGCGTGGCGGATTTCCTGATAGCTTATTAGCGAATGATAATCCATTAAGTTTTCAATGGCGCTTAGACTTTATACGCACTTATCTTGAACGTGACATTCCTCAACTGGGGCCGCGTATACCCGCTGAAACCTTAAGACGATTCTGGGCTATGCTCGCCCATAACCAAGGCGAATTGCTCAATGCATCTAAACTAGCCTCCTCTTTAGGCGTAGATGGTAAAACAGTCGCCAAATATTTAGACCTACTCGTTGATTTACTTTTAGTGCGCCGATTAAAACCATGGCATAGTAACGCAGGTAAGCGCATGACAAAATCACCTAAAGTGTATGTACGCGATAGTGGCATCGTCCACGCATTGCTAGGTATTAGTCATCAAGAAAGCTTACTCAGTCACCCCGTTTGTGGCGGTAGCTGGGAAGGCTTGGTTATTGAAAATATTTTAGCGATTGCCCCGCAAAACACCCAAGCCTACTTTTACCGCAGTAGCGGCGGTGCTGAATGTGATTTAATTTTACAATTCCCCAATCAAAAAACATGGGCAATTGAAATAAAGCGCAGCCTTCATCCAAAATTAAGTAAAGGCTTTTATTCCGCCTGCGATGATATACAACCAGATGCCCGTTATGTGGTTTATTCAGGAACAGAAACCTACCCACTCGCTACAGATGTCAAAGCCATCAGCTTGCACGCATTGCTGACACAGCTGAGCAATGATACATAAACAGAGTTAAACAAGCCCCCATCATCAATCATCCCCGCCAAATAACCAAGAAAATGTTATCAACATAAAAATAGCCGTAAAAAAGCCAAATTCACTGATGAGCGACCAAAATGCCCTCACCATAAAATGAATAAATGACAGCACCAAAAATGCAACTAAAGCCGAAAAGAAGCTTTTTGTGACAGCCCATAAAACTAAAAATAAAATTATTTTACCCACTAAACCCCCTTGCGTATTCTTATAGAATTAAATCGCTATAGCCAGTGACTTTTCAGTAAAATAATACCACAGCCACTAAAAGCCCTCTAACATGAGTAAAATGATATATTTAGATTACGCTGCAACAACCCCCGTTGATCCTGCCGTTGCTGACACCATGATGCAACACTTAAGCCTCAATGGTATTTTTGCTAATTCCGGCTCAATACAACACGTCCTTGGTGAACAAGCTGATACCACTATTGATCAGGCACGTAACAGCATCGCCCAACAATTACACTGCAAAGCGAAGGAAATCGTCTTTACCTCAGGTGCAACAGAATCCAACAATCTTGCTATTAAAGGTATTGCCTATAGCCGCAGCACACAAGGCAAGCATATCATTAGCTGCCTAACTGAACATAAAGCAGTGCTAGACACCTGCAAGCAACTAGAAAAAGAAGGCTACGCCCTTACTTATTTAAAACCCAATATCAGCGGCCTTATTGACCTTAATGAATTACAAAACGCCATTACCGAAGAGACTATATTAGTCTCTATTATGCAGGTGAATAATGAAACAGGCATCATTCAAGACATCCCTGCCATTGCAAAAATTACTCAAAAAAGTAAGGCCCTCCTACATGTTGATGCCGCGCAAAGTGCGGGAAAAATACCCATAAACCTAAGTAACCTACCGATAGATTTACTCTCCCTATCCGCTCATAAATTTTATGGCCCTAAAGGTATCGGCTGTTTATTTATTCGCAATCGCGCAAAAATTCACTTACAGCCACTAATACAAGGGGGCGGGCAAGAGTTTGGCTTACGTCCAGGTACTCTAGCTACTCACCAAATAACCGGTATGGCTAAAGCGTTTGAATTAGCTCATCAACAGATGGCTAAAGAACAGCAACAAGCCAAAACATTACAACAGCAATTTTTGACCCAGTTACACAGCTTAGGTGGCGTAACCATTAATGGTGATATAAAACACGGCTTACCCAATATTCTCAATCTCAGTTTTGATAAAGTTGGCTCAGATACTCTACTTATTGCATTAAGGGATAAAGTAGCCGCCGCCTCTAGCTCCGCTTGTAATTCGGGAGCTATTGAAGCATCCTATGTTTTAAGGGCAATGGGCATTGAAGGCGAGCGCTTATATTCCGCAATAAGATTTAGCTTTGGTCGCTACACAACAGAGCAAGATATAAATCAAGCGGCTGTTATAGTTAGTAAGGAAGTTCGGCGGCTTAGGTTGTTGGC
>JAQRMR010000088.1 GCA_028599115.1 Methyloprofundus sp. | reverse complement strand
GCGACTTCATCCGCTATTTCTGCGACAACGGCGAGATCATGGGTGATGAATAAGTAGCTGATGCCCTGTGTTTTTTGCAGTTGCTTTAACAGGTCGATAATTGTTTTTTGTACCGAGACATCTAACGCTGATGTTGGTTCGTCGCAAATAATTAATTTAGGTTTTACCGCTAAAGCACGTGCGATACAAATACGCTGTCGCTGTCCACCCGAAAATTCATGAGGGTAGCGGTATAAAGCGGTTTTATCTAAACCAACTTGCTCTAATAACTCGATGACTAAAGCACTTCTTTCTGGCTCTGTGCTTGTTTTATTTAAAGCATGAAGTCCTTCGCTAATAATATCAATAATCAGCATGCGTGGGTTCATCGCAGCAATCGGGTCTTGAAAGATAATTTGCATCGCCCCCCGTTGTTGGCGTAACTGCTTATCAGATAACAAAGCTAAATCTTGTCCGGCAAAAACAACTGACCCTGCTGTTTTAGGTATCAAGTTTAACAAGGCCTTACCTAAGGTGGTTTTACCGCAACCTGACTCACCGACGACCGCCAAGGTTTTACCGGCCTCTAAACTAAAATCCACACCATCAACAGCTTTAACCTGCCCGACTGTGCGCTTAAATAAACCTTTTTTTATAGGATAGTGTACTTTGAATGCCTCTACTTTTAGCAGTACTGTTGCTGCGCTTGTTTTTTGCTCAGTCTCTGCATTAATATCTGGCAATGCAGCGAGTAGTTTTTTTGTATAAGTATGTTGCGGCTGTGTAAATAACTGTTGGTTACTCGCGGTCTCTACAATTTCTCCCGCTTGCATCACAGCAACGCGATCCGCCATATTTGAGACTAACGCGAGATCATGGCTAATTAACCAAAGTGCCATGCCATTTTCTTGTTGAATTTGTTTAAGTAAGGCTAAAATTTGCGCTTGAATGGTGACATCTAAAGCCGTGGTTGGTTCATCGGCAATCAATAAATCAGGCTCGCCTGCTAAGGCAATGGCAATCATGACTCGCTGCCTTTGCCCTCCTGATAACTGATGGGGATAATCATTTAAACGCTGCTCAGGATCAGGAATCCCCACTTGCTGTAATAACTCAATAACTCTTTCTGTTCGCTGTTTTTTTGCTAAGGAAAAATGTATCTGTATCGTTTCTGATATTTGCTGCGCAATGGTCATAACGGGGTTTAATGAACTCATTGGGTCTTGAAAGATCATGGCAATACGGCGACCACGAACTTGGCATAAATCTGATTCTGCTGTCCGTAAAATATCTATGTCATTAAGTTGGATTTTATCCGCTTGTAAATTTGCTTGTGCTGGGTGTAAGCGTAAAACCGATAAGGCGGCTAAGGATTTTCCCGAACCAGACTCCCCTACTAAAGCAAATGTTTCACCTTGATTGATTGTAAAGTGTATGCCTTTAATAACGCTCTGTTTAGCAAAGCTCAAGCGTAAGTTTTCTACTTGTAATAAAGGCTGCATTAGTTTGCCACTCGTCTGGGGTCAAAAGCATCACGTACACTATCGGCAAATAAATTAGCCGCCAAAACCAAGCTAAACATAAATACAAAAGAGGCACTTAAAGACCACCACACGATAGGCTCTCTCGCCATTTCTAAGCGTGCGCCATTAATCATGTTCCCCCAACTATAGGTGGTTGGATCCACGCCAATATTAACGTAAGACAGCACGGCTTCAGCTAACACTAAAGCGCTAAAATCCAGCACCACAGAGATCAATACAATATGCATCACATTCGGTAATATATGCCGATATAAAATACGATAACGCGGCACACCGAGAGCTTGAGCCGCCTGGACATATTCCATTTCTCGGAGCTTTAAGGTTTCTGCACGCAACAGTCTGCAGAGTCCCGTCCAGCTAGTCACCCCTAAAATTAAACATAAAAACAATAAGCGCATATCAGCCCGTGCAACCAAACTAGTAAAGGCTTCCTGATGGTTCGCCATATACACCTGCACCATCAATATAGAAGCCGCAATTAACAAAACACCGGGGATAGAGTTTAAAGTGGTATAAATATATTGAATCACATCATCAACCCAACCTCTAAAAAAGCCCGCCAAAATGCCAAAAATTAACGCCAAAGGTAACATAATTAAGGTGGTTAATGATCCGATCACTAGCCCTGTACGGATACTTTTTATGGCTTGATAAAAAACATCTTCACCCACCTTATCTGTCCCCAAAACATGATAATACGAAGAGAGCTCCAACAGCATATAGGTAAAAGGAATTAAAACTAATAAAGTTGCAAAAACGGTATTCACCGGCTTACGGCTAAAGTATGTCACTTTAGCAAGGCGATGATAGCTATAAAATAAGATCACCATAACACCGATACCTTTTAATAAGCCTAAGCTTGCTTTCGTCAGTATATCTGCCCCTTTATCATTTTCGACAGATTTCAAATGACTCGCTGCATATTTTAATCGGCGATAACCCCAATTTTTTTTCTGCCCTGCCTCACTCAGTAGCTCCTTACTAAATAGGTGAGCAGAAAAAGGGGCGGAATAACTTTTTTCTTGATGTTCTCTTAAAGGTGTTGCCCAATAATCAAGCACACTAATAATTTCATTATTTTTGCTTTTCTGTGGTTGAAAATGAATCGAGTCCAATAGGCCAATGCTTAAAAAAAATAACAGAAAAACAAAAGAAGCCATGCCTGTTTTGCTATGCGTTACTTTATTCCACGGTCGTGTAAAGTGCTGCTGTTTACCTAACTTAACTACTAAAAGTAAGGCAACGATAATTAAAGTAAAAATCAGCCCATCGGTCCATAAAATAATCATGTTATTTTTCTTCTGTAAAAAAAGCTTCTACATCGGTAATATCCCTTGTTCTACGCATAGCGGGTACGCTATTAAGAAACATGTGACCATAGGATTTTTTTAACAAGCGAGGATCGCATAATAAAAGTACCCCACGGTCATTCACATCACGAATTAAACGCCCTATTCCTTGGCGTAAAGCAATAACTGCAGTCGGTAATTGATATTCGATAAAAGGTTTTCTGCCTTGTTTTTCCATGGCATCTAAACGCGCTTTTAAAACCGGATCGCCCGGTGAGGAGAATGGCAGTTTATCAATAATGACTGTCGATAAAGCCTCTCCCCGTACATCAATCCCTTCCCAAAAGCTGGATGTTCCTAATAAAACCGCATTACCTTTTTGCTTGAAGTCATCTAATAAAATAGCCTTAGGCTTATCCCCTTGTACTAATAAAGGGTATTTGATTTGCTTATCTAAAATTTTAGCCGCTTGCTGCAAAGCGCGATGGCTGGTAAACAAAAAGAAAGTACGCCCTTTACTGGCATTTATAACAGGAATGGCAACATTGACTATTTCAGCGACAAAATCAGGTGAATTAGGTTGTGGCAGACCTTTAGGGTGATAAAACAAAGATTGATTAGGGAAGTCAAAGGGACTATCCCAACTATAACTTTTAGCTTTGCTAATGCCTAAATTCCTGGAGAAATGATCAAACTTTTTATCCACACTTAAAGTCGCAGAGGTAAACACCCAAGAGGCACTATGCTGCGCCATAAAACTGCGGAATTCAGAAGCAATATCCAGCGGAGTTAAACTAAAAGTAAAAGATTTACGGTGTGTTTCATACCAACGCACCCATTTGCCGCTGGTATCTTTTCTAATCAGTTTAAACTGCTCTTCTAACTCTTCTGCTCGCTTAAAGCAGCTTTCCAACCCCTTACTACGCACTGAGGCTATTTCTAATTGATCCGCCAAATCATCTAAATGTTCTTGTAAGCGCGCTAAACCATCCATTAATTTTGGATTTTTTTCTATATCTTTCCACTCGCCACGCGTCATATCCAAGCCAAAAGCAAGGCGCATATCTTTGATTTCATGCTCTAAATTTTCACTTGCTGCGCGTAAATCCGGCATATCAGAAGCATCTTTAAAGTATTCTTGTAAACTATCTTTGGCTAAATCGGATAACTGTTTGCTTCCTAAGGAGATACCTAAGAAATTTGAGGCGACATCAGCTAATTGATGCGCTTCATCAATAATCACCACTTCGGCATCTGGCAGTAATTCACCAAAGCCGGTTTCGCGTATTGACCAGTCTGCACAAAGCAAATGGTGGTTAACCACTATCAAGTTGGCTTCTTGTGCTTTTTTACGGGCTTTCATTAAAAAGCATTTATCGTATTCTGGGCATTCTTGCCCTAAGCAATTCTCACGTGTAGAGGTTGCTTGCGCCCAAATAGGATTGGACTCCATCACTTCATGCATATCAGCAACATCACCGGTCCGCGTACTCTTAGCCCATTTTTTTATTTTGGCTAAATCAGAAGCATCTTCACGGCTAAAGCCTAAATTGGAGTGTATCGCTAGCTCTAAACGGTAAGTACATAAATAGTTTGCTCTGCCTTTTAATAAAGCAGCTGCAAACGGTTTTTCGATTGCTTTGCGTAATAAAGGCACATCTTTATTAAACAGTTGATCTTGTAGGTTTTTTGTTCCTGTAGAAACGATGGCTTTTTTGCCCGATAAAATAGCGGGTACTAGATAAGCAAAAGTTTTGCCTGTTCCCGTTCCGGCTTCAACAATAACGTGCTCCCCAGAATCGATCCCGAGAGCAACAGCCTCTGCCATTTCTGTTTGTGCCTCGCGAGGCAAATACCCCGGAATGACCTTTGCTAAACCTTTCTCACTAGAAAAAAATTCTTTTACTGTTTGCTGTTGACTACTAGCCATTATTATTCTCTATCATTATTTAAGCACTTTTTTAGCTCTAAACTATTGGCTGCAAGCTGTTTTAAATTACCGCCATGGACACGCAAACAGGTTACATAGGTTTCTGCTACTGCGCTCGTTACCCTTTTTTCATCCATTGATTTGAGTTCTCCCGCTACTTCCCCCTCACCTTTTTTTTCAACAACAGTTATAACTCCTTTTTCATTAGGCGCGAGAATATTAACTTCACCACTTAAAACAATATAGAGGGAGTCACCAACCTCTCCTTGATAGAAAAGCGTATCTTTAGGTAAGAAATTAACATACTGAGTTATTTTAACGATTTCTTGTACAACATTTGAGGGTAAATCAGAAAATAAAGGAATTCTTTTAATCCAGCCTTCTGCCTCAACTATCCTTAGTGACATTTTTAAACTAGGTGCTTGGCCAAAAGAATGGCTTAATTTTTTATATAAGATTTGCCATACCTTGGTACTAACTATCCCATGCTCATGTGACTCTCTAGCAATTTTTAGTGAATACCGTAAGGATACCTTTTGAAATAAATACGCTTCATATTGCTTATAAAATTCGGGGTAGTGTCGGCTAAAATACTGTAAACGATTTTGCCGTCTTATTAAGCGAGTTTGATAAATTTTCCGAATCGGCGCGATAAGTGACTCATCAACACCACTTGAAACTTGTTTTTCGATACTTTTTAATGCTCTATTAGCCATTAAAACACCGGCTATATCATGCTGAATTTTATTGGCAAAGCGATGTGTTTGATACTTTGATAAAACACGATGTGCCCAATCTTTTTCACTTAAACTATGAATAATAAGCTTTTCAAAATCTAACAAAAAACTGGGTTGTAGCCAGCCTACGCCCATTGACTTTAAATAATCAATACTATGTTGCTGATCAACTCGTAACAGACTCCTAAAAGAAACTAAAGTTGTGTAATTAACCGCCCCCATTTCATAAAGATCTTCCATTTCATTTTTTTCAGCTCTCAATGCATTTAAATGCACCTGCCTTAGTTGTTGCTCATCTGACAACTTCATACCTGAAAAATCTAAAGTATCTTTTAATTTTGATTCGACATAAACAGCTATTGTCCCATCTAAAAGTTGTAAATTAGAAAAATGTGATAATACATGATTTGCCGATTCATTAACCCGCTGAGTAATTAATTTTAATTCAGCTTGCTCATTAGCCGATAGCGCATCCATTTTTAATGCACTAATTAACCAGCGTAATGTGGAAGCATTAAATAATAGAGAAGTAAGTACAACACCTGTCGTTAAAACTTGCAGCAACTCTTTTTCAGGTAGGCTATCAGGGATAGTCATAACAATAGCAATCGCCAGCCCCCCTTTTACCCCGCCCCACCAAGCAACATGTTTCTCAGCCCAACTAAAAGAAGTTAAGCGCCCAGTAATTAATGGTAACAATAAATAGACACTAACAGCACGAGCTGAATAAACAGCCAACACTGCCCAAGCTATCGGCTGCCAATAGTGAGTTAAGGTAATCAAATCAACTGATAAGCCGACTAAAAAGAACAATAAAGAGTTAAAAACCAATTCTAATACTGCCCAAGCTATATGTATAATTTCGGTTGTATCATTTGCCAAACGACTTAGCCCAGCCAAATTAAAAAAAATCGCAGCGGATAATACAGCCATTACCCCAGAAACGTGCAATAAATGCTCAGCAATAATAAAGCTCATATAAGCTAATGCTAAAGACAAGACAACAGGGATGCTCTGATTTCCATGGAATAAACGAACTAATAATTCGCCAAATAATGAACCCGTCAATACTCCAACAAATACCCCTCCAAAAAACACATAACAAAAATGTTTAAAAGCCTGTAACACGCTAGAAAACTCAATATTTTGCTCACTTAATGTTAGTAAAACAATACTGAACAACACGATAGCTACCGCGTCATTCATTAATGATTCACCCTCAATTAAAATAGTTAATCGTGATGAAACACCGAGCTTCTTAAATAATGCAATCACTGCTACGGGGTCTGTTGCAGAAATTAAGCTAGCAAATAATAAAGCGACTGTAATATTTAAACCTAAAGACCACCAAACGCCAATGGCAACTAAGGCAACTGAAATTAACATGCCTAAAATCGCCATGCCTAAAATGGGAACTATGTTTTTTAATAAAGCTCGTGCATCTAATAACAGTACTGATTCAAAGATTAAAGCTGGGAGAAATACAAAAAGCACTAAATCTGGTGTTAAGTGAAATTGATCTAAATAAGATAGAGCAGCGACAGAAAATGTATTAGCCATCAACGTAGCTAATAAACCCAAAATAACTAATAAAACAGTATAAGGTATTGCTATTAAACGACATAAACTAGCAGCCACCATCGACAATACCAATAAACTAGCAATAACTAATAAGATGTCTGCTATCAGCATAATGTGAATAAACTCTGGTTAAAAATATTTCTACGAAATTAAGATAATAAATAAAAAATCATATATTACCAATCATTTAGCTTACTCTAGCATGACTTTTTAAACAGGCGGTTAAAATTTATCATTGCTTAACTGTTGACTTTTAGCCGAAAACCTTTAAATTTACCAAGTTGAAGTGGTTGGTCTATCCCGTAGCTCGGGATAAAAAGAGTACATCACTTCACAAAGCTTAAAACTAATATTAGTCTTAACAACAATAAACTGGATCTGTTCTTAACGAATAGAATCTTTGGAGGATTTATATGAAGAAATCATTAAAAAGCCTGTTACTAGTATCATCGGTAGCGGCGGCGATTGCTGCTCCGTCTATTGCATCTGCAAATAGCGGCGTAAACAGCTTAACTAAAAACCCTGCTAACTGGGCAACTGCACTAGGTAACTATGCAGGAACTCGTTACAGCAAACTAAACCAAATCAACACTAAAAACGTTAAAAACCTGCAACCTGCTTGGTCTTTTTCTACGGGTGTACTTCGTGGACACGAAGGCGGACCTTTAGTTGTTGATGGCACTATCTACATTCACACGCCTTTCCCTAATACGGTTTATGCGTTAGATCAAAAAACACAGTCTGTGATTTGGGAATACACGCCTACAATGGATGCTGATGTTACGATCCCTGTGATGTGTTGTGATACTGTTAACCGTGGTTTAGCTTACGGTGATGGAAAAATCTTCCTACAACAATCTGATACTGTTTTAACTGCATTAGATGCAAAAAATGGTAAACGTGTATGGAGTGTGCAAAACGGTGATCCTAAATTAGGTATGACTAACACACAAGCACCTTTAGTTGTTAACGACAAAGTACTAACAGGTATTGCTGGTGGTGAGTTTGGTGTTCGTGGTTTCTTAGCTGCTTATGACATCAAAACAGGCCAATTAGCATGGAAAGGTTACAGCATGGGGCCAGATGGCGACACGCTAATCAATCCTGGTAAATCGACTACTTGGGAAAATGGTAAAGTTACTAAACTGGGCAAAAACTCAGGAACTAGTTCTTGGCAAGGCGACCAATGGAAAATTGGTGGCGGAACAACTTGGGGTTGGTACTCTTTCGATCCTAAACTAAACCTAGTTTATTACGGATCAGGTAACCCTTCTACTTGGAACCCTGTGCAACGTCCTGGTGACAACAAATGGTCTATGTCTTTATGGGCTCGTGATGCTGACACTGGTGAAGTTAAATGGGTATACCAAATGACTCCACATGATGAGTGGGATTTTGATGGTATCAACGAAACTGTTTTAGTTGACCAAAAAATCAAAGGTAAAATGCGTCAAATGATTGTGCATTTTGACCGTAATGGTTTTGGTTACACTTTAGACCGTGTTACTGGTGAGTTATTAGTTGCTGAAAAATTTGATAAATCAGTTAACTGGGCTTCTCACATTGATATGAAATCTGGTCGTCCACAAGTTGTTGCTGAGTACAGTACTGAGCAAAACGGTGAAGACGAAAATACAGTTGGCGTTTGTCCTGCTGCATTAGGTTCTAAAAACCAACAACCTGTTTCTTTCTCTCCTCAAACTGGTTTATTCTACATCTCAGGTAACCACCTATGTATGGAATACGAACCATTTGAAGTATCTTACACAGCTGGTCAACCATACGTTGGTGCTACATTATCTATGATGCCTGCTGGTAAAGATGTTCTAACTGGTAAAGAAGATGGTTCAACTAACCTAGGTCAGTTCACTGCATATGATGCAACAACAGGTAAAATCAAATGGTCTAACAAAGAAACTTTCTCTGTTTGGTCTGGTTCTGTTGCAACTGCTGGTGGCGTAGTATTCTACGGTACTTTAGAAGGTTACTTAAAAGCTGTTGATGCTAAAACTGGTAAAGAGTTATACAGATTTAAAACTCCTTCAGGCATCATCGGTAACGTAAACACTTGGTCTTTTGAAGGCAAGCAATACGTTGGCGTACTTTCTGGAATTGGCGGATGGGCTGGTATCGGTATCGCTGCTGGACTTGATTCAGGTGAAGATGATTCTAACTCTGAAGGTCTTGGAGCTGTTGGTGCATACCGTAGCTTAAGTTCTTTCACTAAGTTAGGTGGTGTATTCACTGTATTCGCACTACCTGGTAAATAAATCGATCTACTCGTAGATTAATTTATTAAAAAGAGCCTCGGCCAAATTTATTTGGTCGGGGCTTTTTTGTTTTAAGCCCCCTAATATATCTAATAATTTTTTTAAGCCTAAAGGATTCTCAATTATGTTTTCTGTTTTACCAAGCAAAAAAACACTACTTAGCGCCTTATTACTAAGCGCACTTAGCTTTAACAGTGTTGCAGCTGAAAAATTCAGAGTATGCGCTGACCCACTTAATCCGCCCTACTCATCAAAACAACAAGATGGCTATGAAAACAAAATTGCCAGCCTTTTTGCTAAACAACTCGGTCAAGAATTAGAATATTACTGGTTTCCTCAGCGCATTGGTTTTGTGCGCAATACCTTGAAAGCTAAACTAGATAACAGTGATTTATATAAGTGCGATGTCATCATGGGCGTACCCGCTGGCTTTGATTTCACAGCAACAACAGATTCTTATTATCACTCAAGCTATGTCTTGTTAATCGCCAAAAATCGTGGCTGGGATGATATTACTATCCCCGAGCAGTTAAGATCACTTCCTCTCGATAAACAAGCTAAATTAAAAATCGCCATGTTTGATCGCGGACCAGGAACGGCTTGGTTACAACACAGTGGGCTTTTAGAGCAAGGCGTGCCTTATCAAACCATGACAGGCGATCATGAAAACAATACCTCCATGATGATTGCTAAGGAACTACAGGCGGGCAATATTGATATGGTTATTCTATGGGGCCCGATGGCCGGACATATTATTTCTCAATCGCCTAATGATTATAAAGTGCTGCCGATGAAGTCTTCTTTAAATATGAAATTTGATTATTCGATGGCGATGGGCGTGCGTTATGGAGATAACACAAGAAAAGCGCAGCTCAATAAACTAATAAAGACCAATAAGGATAAAATTGACGCTATTTTAAACAGCTATCACGTACCCTTATTAGAGATTCCAGTAAAAAGCCACAAAGACTAACATTCAACAAGACGCTCTTACGTAACTTCTCATTATCCACAGGATCGAACTCCTGAACAAATGGAACGCAGGCCTTTAGCCTGCATTGATTCAGCGGCAGGCTAAAGACCTGCGTTCCAGTATCCGTTGACAATGAGAAGTTACGCTCTTACTCATTAACGATGAGTAAGAGCATAAATCATTAGCGTATAGCCTTATAAATAATTAAATAAGGATAAGCCCTGAACTTTTGCAAAAGACTTCTGAGCAGCCTGCAAAGACAGCAACTCTGTTTCAAATCGGCTAATCGCTTCTGCATAATCTAAATCTTGAATATCCGATAACACGGTTTTCATATTCAAAATAAAATCTTCATGCTGGTTTGTTTGGTTAGTCAAGATTTTAACTCGACCACCTACATCGGATTTAGCATTAATCAACTTATCTAGCGCCGCACCTAAATCCTCTAAAATATCACCACTTTCAGAATCAAAGATTCTTGCTGTTTGCCTCTCTTCAAACCCGGTATCACGTAAAAACCGTCCATGAGTTGCTTGGATTTGAATAGATGATGCACCACCAGCACTAATTGAATGCAGCTCTAATGACACACCATTATTAGCAAGATTTGCGCCCATAATCCCAGCATGCCCTGCTGCTGCAATTTGCACATTAATTTCATTAACCACCGCTTGCTCATCCGCAAAATCAGTATTTAATGTAATATCAACGATCTCACCATTTGAGCCAACTAATTGAAACTGCTCTGGGCTGGTCAAATAACTTATTCCTAAAGGATTTTTACTGGTCATACTAGCCCCAATATTAATACTTTGTTCTGACTGCCCATCAGTAAAACCAAAATCAGTTAAAACACCATCCGTGTCATCAGAAATTTTAATAAAGGAATCTGCACCTTCGGTTAAAGAATCAAATTCTATATAGTTTCCCTCAACATGGGCAACAACCTTCCCAGATAAGCTAGAAGAAGCAGTAATACCATCATTAACCGCATCGACTAAGTCCTTTATATTTGTGTAATTGGCAGCCGCTATCGTAATAGTATCTGTTGCATTAGCAACAGGTGGATTATTATCTACTTCCAAATCAAAAGTAACAGCTCCTGCAGAATAATCAGCACCATATTTAAGAAATGAATTCCCTGTTAAAGTCGCCTTGGGCACTTCATATTTTCCTGACAATGCATTTGACAAAGCCTTTAACGTATCAAAAACACTTCTTTTACTATCATCCGTTGCGATAACGGCATCACTGACTGAATCAACACCAAAAAAAACATTACTTGCTAATTCACCATCTGCTACTTGATTAGTAACATCGATTGCAATTTTTCTTTGATTAAGCCCGCCTTCATAATCATAGGATTCAGTCACAGGGTTGTAAACGACTGGTTCTTTTTTAGATAAATCCCCTGAAAAAATATACTCACCATTCGGCCCACGCGTATTAGCAAGGCTAGCAAGGTTATCAATAATCATATCAATATCTTTTTTATACGACTGTAAGTCCGAATCAGATAAGGGGGCATTTCTTGCTGCAACAGTGATTTCTTGTGCACGATAATATAATTCTTCCGCGCTATCTAAGACTGTTTCTTCTAGGGTGTTTCTCGATTCTGCAACCGATACATTACGTATATATTGCTCTGTTCTTTCAATACCTTGATTAAGGTCTAAGACTTTTTTAGCGGCGACAGGATCATCTGAAGGCGTTAAATTTTTAATACCTGCAGCAAGCTGTTGCTGTGTAGTACTCAAGCGTGCTTGCTGATTCAACATTGCACTTAAGGTGGTCTGCTGCCCCCATGCTGTGGATATTCTCATCTGCCTCTCCTATAACTTTCTAGCACGCTCTATTCTTAAAAAGAAAGAAAACTACTTTAATTCAATCACTAAAGTAGTTAGCGTCGCTAGAAAATAATTCTTTAGTTCTTTTAAAGCAAGACAAGCACAATTCAATCCAAAGAAGAATAAACAAATAATTTCAAACAGTTAAAAACTGTTTTATAAAGACAACATATTATCCAATGCTTTTTTAGCTAAAACAGCCTCTTCAGCGGCAACTTTAATCTGATTAACGACATTTCCTGCCGCTAGGTTTTCTAAAACCCAAGCCACATGCTGAGGGTCAGTACGGAACATAGTGGAACACATGCTTAACGAAGGTGACATAAAATGCACATTTTTGCCTTGCTCTTTACACTCTTCATGCAAACGATTAACTAAGTTTAGCTCCGTTGCCACTAACCAACGAGTATTAGGCTCAGCTTCACGAACAATTTTTAAAATCATTTCCGTAGAGCCAATGTAATCTGCTTTTTGGCAAACTTCGAAACACGCTTCTGGGTGTGCAATCACTTTAGTTTCAGGGTAACGCACTAAAAAGTCATCAATTTGCTCAGGTTGAAAAAATTGATGCACGGAACAATAGCCACCCCATAAAATCATTTTCGCTTGACGAATTTCTTCCGCAGTTAAACCACCCATTGGTTTATTAAAATCCCAAACGACCATTTCTTCTAATGGGATACCCATTTGAAAGGCGGTATTTCTACCTAAATGCTGATCCGGGAAAAATAGAATTTTTTCGCGTTTAGCAAAACTCCAGTCAAGAATTTTTTGTGCATTAGATGAGGTACAGACGATACCTTCATGCTGCCCGCAAAACGCTTTTAAATCAGCCGCAGAGTTAATATAAGTCACCGGAGTTACTTCATTTTCTACATCAATCACTGACGCTAACTCATCCCAGCAGCGCTGCACATTGATTTTATTAGCCATATCCGCCATCGAGCAGCCTGCTGCTAAATCTGGCAATATTGCGATTTGCTCGGGGCGTGACAAAATATCCGCCACTTCAGCCATAAAATGCACACCACAAAAAACAATGTATTCCGCATTAGATTCCGATGCTTCTTTAGATAGCTTTAAAGAGTCACCAGAAATATCAGCATATTGAAATACTTCGTCCCTTTGGTAGTGATGTCCTAATACAATACAGCGCTCACCCAGCGTTGCTTTTGCTTGTTTTATTTTTACACCACACTCTTCATCTGAAAGTAGTGCGTAATCTTGAATAGGAAATGCTGTGGTCATATTGTTTGTTTGAGGTAGTACGCATGAAATACTCAAGATAAGACGAGCGCCTTACCTTGAGCATGCAAAACTTAATTACTTAAGCTTCTTCTTTGTCTTCTTTAACGATTTTATTCAGTTTGATATGTAACTCTTTTAACTGAGTTTCACTCACTGCTGCTGGTGCATCCACTAAAGGGCATGCTGCTGTTTGTGTTTTAGGGAATGGAATGACCTCACGAATAGAGCTAGATCCCGTCATTAACATCACTAAACGATCTAAACCATACGCCATCCCACCATGCGGAGGACAACCATACTTTAAGGCTTCTAATAAGAAGCCAAATTTATCATTCGCTTCTTGCTCACCAATACCTAAAATATTCAGCACGATTTCTTGCATATCCGTTTTATTAATACGAATAGAGCCACCGCCCACTTCAGTACCATTTAAAACTAAATCATAAGCTCGTGATAACGCAGTACCAGGGTTTGCTTTTAATTCTTCTGCACTACAACTTGGCGCTGTAAATGGGTGATGAATTGCATTCCAGCGGTCTGCTTTTTCATCCCACTCAAACATAGGGAAGTCGACAACCCACAACGGCTTCCAATCACCTTCTAATAAATCCAAATCTAAACCGACTTTTACGCGTAAAGCCCCTAAAGCTTCATTAACAATATTGGTTTTATCTGCACCAAAGAAAACTAAATCGCCCGTTTGCGCGCCCGTTTTTTGCAATACCGCTTCCCAAACTTCCGCAGGTGCAAATTTAACAATCGGTGATTGCAACCCTTCTATGCCTGCATCACGGTCATTCACTTTAATATAAGCCAAACCACGCGCGCCATAAATACTCACGTATTTCGTATAAACATCAATATCTTTACGACTTAATTTTGATCCATTTGGAATACGCAGTGCAGCAACACGCCCTTTAGGATCATTTGCTGGGCCTGAGAAAACTTTAAAATCAACCGCTTTCATTTCATCAGCAATATCTACTAACTCTAATGGAATACGCATATCGGGTTTATCTGAACCAAAACGAGACATCGCTTCAGCATGCGTCATTCTAGGAAATTCATCGCCTAAATCTACATCAATTACTTGCTTGAATAGGTTACGCATCATGTCTTCCATCACCTGCATAATATCGTCTTCTTCCATAAAGGAGGTTTCGATATCTAATTGGGTAAATTCAGGCTGTCTATCCGCACGTAAATCTTCATCACGAAAACAACGCACGATTTGATAATATTTATCCATTCCTGCCATCATCAACAATTGTTTATATAACTGTGGTGATTGCGGTAGGGCAAAAAATGAATTGGCATGTGTACGGCTAGGTACGATGTAATCACGCGCCCCTTCTGGAGTCGCCTTGGTTAAAATAGGCGTTTCCATTTCAAAGAAATCTTGATCATCTAAGAAGTTACGTAGATTACGCGTGACATCACGACGCATCGTCATTTTTGCCAACATATCTTTTTTACGTAAATCAATATAACGATAACGTAAACGCATTTCTTCGTTAACTTCTATATCACTTTCAATTGGAAATGGCGGTGTTTCAGATTCATTGAGTACTTCAATATGGCTGACTAAAACTTCTACCTCACCGGTTGCCATATTAGGGTTAACTGTGCCTTCTAAACGATCTCTAACCACGCCTTCAACACGTAAAACATACTCACTACGCACCCCTTCAGCAATCGCAAATGTTTCTGCTGCCTCTGGATTAAAGACAACTTGAACAAGGCCTGCACGATCTCTTAAATCGATAAAAATAACGCCACCGTGATCACGTCGTCTATGTACCCAACCACATAACTCAACGTTTTGCCCTAATTGTTCTTTGTTTAATTCTCCGCACTTATGGGTACGCATATTAGTATCTCTTTTATAATGTTAATTGCATTAAGGTGAGCTTCACCTTAATATGTCTGATTAATAATGGCAAAGCTTAATGGCTACTGCAAGAACCGCCGCCACAACATTTACCCGATGACGCTTTTGCCTCACCTGCTATATTCTTTTTATTGCCCGATTTAAAATCCGTTTCATACCAGCCTGCTCCTTTTAAACGAAAACCAGCTGCTGAAATCTTTTTCAATAATTCCGGCTTACTACAAGCAGGACAAGTTACCAAAGGTTCTGCACTTAATTTCTGCAAAGCTTCGTGCTCATGTCCACATGCTTGACATTGGTATTCATAAATTGGCATTTAGTACTCCAAAAGAGGAAAATAACGAGAACTCACATTTTCTCGCCCTTTTTAATAAAGATAACCGACCATTTTAATAATAAGCGCGATAACATACAAGCAAGAGCCGCTACTTAAAGGTAAAAAAATGCAAACACTTACTCTGACACAACCTGATGACTGGCATTTACATGTCCGTACAGGTGATATGCTTAAAACCGTCATCAACCATACTGCGCGACAATGTGCCCGTGCGATTATCATGCCTAACCTACAACCACCAGTCACAAACGTAGAGCAGGCACAGCACTATCAACAAGAAATCCAACAGGCAACTGATAGCCAATATGATTTCACACCTTTAATGGTGCTTTATCTTACTAATGAAACCAGCCCTGAGGACGTAAAAAAAGCGGCCGAATCAAGTTTTATACACGCCTTTAAGCTTTACCCTGCCGGAGCAACTACTAACTCGGCACAAGGCGTGACTAATTTACCAGCGTTATTCCCAACGATTGCGGCAATGGAAAAGCATGACGTACCACTTTTAATTCATGGGGAAGTCACAGATGCTGAGATAGATATTTTTGATCGTGAACGCTTGTTTATAGAAACTAAGCTCAGTTTATTACAAAAACATTTCCCTAATTTGCGCATTGTTTTAGAGCATGTCACCACGAAAGATGCTGTTGATTTTGTCGAATCCGCTTCCGATAAAATTGCCGCCACCATCACGCCACAGCATTTACTTTATAACCGTAATGCTATTTTAGTGGGCGGCATAAAACCCCACTATTATTGCTTACCTATTTTAAAACGTGAAAGCCACCGCCTTGCTTTAGTCAAAGCCGCGACTAGCGGTAATCCTAAGTTTTTTCTAGGCACTGATAGCGCGCCACATTTAAGCCATCTCAAAGAAAACAGCTGTGGCTGTGCAGGCTGCTATTCCGCCTATGCTACGATTGAATTATATGCCGAGGCCTTTGAACAAGCTGGTGCATTAAATAAATTAGAGGGATTTGCGAGCTTTTATGGTGCTGATTTTTACCGACTTCCGAGAAACACTAGGAAAATCACTTTAGAGAAAACAGATTGGCAAGTGCCAGATCACTACCTTGTTGCCGAGCAACAATTAACGCCACTTAAAGCGGGCGAAACTTTACACTGGAAACTACAAGGCTAGTAACACCTATCAACTGTATTGCGCTTAGTCTTTACCTCCGCAGCAATACAGTTGACTCAATTCTATTCCAAACCTTCGTAAAGGCTCTCATCCTCAATATCATCTTCTAATTCAAGCATGTCTACTTTGCCATCATTAATTAAATAATCTTGCTGCTGCGTATAACCTGATTTAATAAAAGCATAGCGATCTATTGCCGCTTGCTCCACTACTTTTTCTAAACCTAGCAAGTCCGCCCGCGCATCAATAACATCTAAAGCATTTAAGCCTGTTACCGTCCAGCCAATACCACTACCCATAAAAGCAGCAACATAAGTTAAAGGATGTAAAGCCATATCACCCGCGCGACCGACAACCCCTCTGATATAGCTAGGACCATAAAGTGGCAGCATAATAAAAGGACCTCTAGGCACGCCCCACACAGCTAAAGTCTGGTTAAAATCTTCATCTTGTCTGGGCAAACCAATCGCCTCACCTACATCAATAAAACCCGCCAAACCAAAGCTACTATTGATAACAAAACGCCAAGTGTTTTTTATCCCTTCTTCAGGCTTCCACTGCAAAAAATCATTGACCGTCACACCCACATCATTCAAATTATAAAAAGCATTGGTGATTCCTGCATCAAGGAACTTAGGCATAATAAACTGATAACCTCGAGCAATAGGCTGCATAATAGCGTCGTCCATTACATCATTAAAACCCATCAAATCTCGATTCATCCCTTCCCAAGGGTCACCTTCTTCAGGCTTTGCAACCTGAGTACATCCTTGCGATAAAAATAGACTCACCAGCAACCCGACTAACTGATACCTTCTAACACTGCCAAACACTTTCAAGCTATTACCTACCTAATAAAGTTTGTCCTTATAAAAACTTAGCGTAACATAGCATACTTTTAGCCACTCTCCCGCATTTACTCACATGGAAAACATACAACAGCCTATTAACGACCGCTTTAGAGGCTACCTGCCTGTTATCGTTGATATTGAAACTGCAGGGTTTGATGCAAAAAAAAACCCAATGCTGGAAATTGCAGCTGTGATTGTTGAATATGATGAGCAAGAAAATCTAGTACTCACCGAAGAATACAGCGCCAATGTTATTCCTTTTGAGAATTCTATACTAGACCCCTCTGCCTTGAAATTTACTGGCATCGACCCCTACCACCCTTTCCGACTTTCGGTTACCGAAAAAGAAGCTTTAGCTAAACTATTTAAACCCATCAAGCTTGCAGTAAAGCGCAATAATTGTAATCGCGCTATTTTAGTCGGACATAACCCTAATTTTGATATTAATTTTCTAAATGCTGCTATTGAACGTAGCAAAATAAAGCGCAGCCCCTTTCACCCTTTTAGTACGTTTGACACGGCCACTTTAGGTGGGCTAATGTATAAACAAACAGTCTTAGCAAAAATCGGTAAAGCCGCCAATATGCCTTGGGATAATGAACAAGCGCATTCGGCTTTATATGATGCTAGACAAACAGCCGAAATTTTCTGCAAAATAGTCAACCGCTGGAAACACTTAGAATCACTCGATAACAATAGTTAACCCCATACCTATGAGCCAATTTACTCTGTTAGTCGTCGAAGACGAAGAAGCCATTCGCAGTATGCTGAGCATCGTTTTACAACAGCATAATTTTACAATTTTAGAGGCTGCCAGCGTTGCAGAGGCTAAAGTCATTTTAGCGGACACCCTACCAGACCTTATTTTGCTCGACTGGATGCTACCGAACATCACAGGCGATGAATGGACGCGACAATTAAAATCAGATGAAACCTACCGAGATATACCGATTATTTTACTCACCGCAAAAGGTGAAGAAAATGACAAAATTCGTGGTTTAGACTTAGGGGCTGATGATTATGTCACCAAACCTTTTTCCCCCAAAGAACTGGTCTCTCGGATAAAAGCTGTTTTACGACGCAGCGGTAAAATCCATGATCTCACGCAAATAAAATATCAAGATATTAGCCTCAATACCGAGCAACACAGCGTAAATATTAACGGCACCGAAATCGACATAAGCCCCACCGAATTTCGCTTACTCAAATTTTTTCTCACTCACCCTAATAAAGTCTATAACCGCTCGCAACTATTAGACCAAGTTTGGGGACAAAGTGCTTATATAGAAGAACGTACTGTTGATGTGCATATCCGTCGTTTGCGAAAAATACTCGCAAGCTCCCAACGCGAAAGCTGGTTACAAACCGTACGCGGTTTTGGCTATCGATTTTCTGAGAAACAACTGTAATGCGTTTTTGGATAAAAGACTTACTCAGCTTATGTTTTTCTGTCCTAGCTGTTATTGGTATACAGCATTTCACAGGGCACTATTTACTTGAGGGCTTTCTCTTTATAGCCATAAGCTATAGCTTACGTTTAATTTCCCAAATCACACAGCTCGAACGCTCTCTACGGGCTGACCATAAAAAATCCATCAATCCAAAAATTTCAATTTGGGATGAGATTCAACAACACATTTTTTACGCCGATAAGGCTAATAAAAAACGTCAGAAAAAACTCATCCGTATTATAAAAAAGTTTAGAAAATCAACCGCCGCCCTACCTGATGCAGTTGTCGTCTTAGGAAAGAACAATACAATAGACTGGTTTAATACTTCTGCAAAATCAATGCTAGGTTTAAAGAAAAAAGACAAAGGCCAGTCTGTTTTTAACATTTTTCATCATGCTGAATTCATCAATTTCATTCAAGACAATGAAACCGATGCAGTACTCAACATTCCTTCACCCACACAACAAAATATCAGTTTAGAAGTAAAAATCGCTGCTTACGGAAAAAATTCTTATTTATTAGTCGCCCACGATATTAGCTACCTAAAAAACCTTGAACGCATGCGTAAAGATTTTGTTGATAACATCTCGCATGAACTGCGCACACCATTAACGGTATTAAAGGGTTATTTAGAAACTTTAGAAGAAATGGAGGCAGAACACTCCCCTTTACTATCCCATTCTTTACAGCAAATGAAAAATCAATCTGAACGCATGCAATACTTAACGGATGATTTATTATTATTAGCCAACCTTGAAACAGAACAAAGCGAACAATCTCAAATTAATATCCCAGCCTTACTGGAACAAATATGCCAAGAAAGTAATGTACTGCATAAAAATAAAAATCGCATTCAACTCATTAGTAACTGCAATCAGCCCTTATTGGGCAACCTAAAAGAACTACATAGCGCTTTCTCTAATTTAATTATCAACGCGCTTAAATACTCACCAGAAGAGTCCACCGTTAAGGTGTGTTGGTATAAAAATAAGCAGCACTTGGTTTTGGATGTTATCGATAAAGGCGAAGGTATCAGCCGAGCAGACTTACCTAAAGTAACTGAGCGTTTTTATCGTGCCGATGTTAAACGCACACAAGAAGCACGTGGAACAGGCTTAGGATTGGCTATCGTTAAGCATGTTTTAATGCGCCATAACGCGCAATTAAACATCAATAGCCAACTAGGAAAAGGAAGTACTTTTAGCTGTGTTTTCAATATTGATTCTTAAGGAATCTCTCATTAAATTAATTAAAGCTTCCCTAAAAACATAACATTAAATAAATCTAATCAATGTTGATGATAAATCCATTCCTTAATCGGCTGATTGCCAATTAAATGCTCTGCAATAATCCGGTCTAATTTTTCATCGGTAATATCATAATACCAAACACCGTCTGGCTGAACACAGACTAAAGGACCTGACTTACAGGTACCAAAACATGTTGCACGACTGCGTTTAACACGTAAATCACCAGCATTTAACCCCGCTGCTTTAAACTTTTCACTCAAAGTATCATAAAGCGCTTGCCCTTCTCCATTAGGGCAACAGCGATCACCAATACAGATTAATAAATGACGATGGTAATCCATCATTTTAGGTTTAATAAGCTCAGTCATGTTGCACTCCTAACTTTGTCCAATTTTGTTGAAAACTCTCTAATGCTTCAACACTAAAACTGCCTTCTTGTTTGGTCAATAATAAGCGGAAAACTAAACGCCCTAAATGGTCAATAAAATGAATACCATAACTGGTATTTTCACGGCTAGAAAAATAAGCATCCGTTACATTGGACCAGTTAACATGCAAGTGAAACGCTTCGTTTACCAGAGATAACCAATCTCCTTTCATATTAAAATCGTCCCCCTGCAAAAATAACTCGGTTACTGCACCCGCTTCTGCACGTACAATCCCACGTAATCGACCCCAGGATTTTGTGCTATCTAATGCGGCAACTATTTTATCTTGCGCAACAGCAATAGCTTTATGCTCACCAGCATCATCTCCTAAAGAAACGGCTGATAAAACCTCGCCTAAAGCAACGCCAAAATATTCAGCCGCTTGCTCTAAGGTCGTACCAGGATTTGCCGCTAAATATTGTCTTAAGCAGAATTTCCAACCTTCCAAACCCATACTTAACGAACGCCCTGCTTGTTCGCCTTCTTTCGCTTCACCTGTTAAAGATTCATATTTATTCGCGTAACCACGCGGCGTAATCATTAACCCTTGCTCAATATAGGTCGAAGAATTCCCAATCAATACCGTGGTTAACATACCAATATCACAATCTGCCATTTCATCTAAGCGTACCATTTGTATAGCTTGGCGACGGCGATATGCAGATTTAACAATCGCAACCGGCGTTTCAGGCTTGCGATGTTTTAATAAAATAGCTTGTGCCTCAACAATCTGCTGAGTACGTCGGCCACTTTTAGGGTTATACAGGGCAATCACAAAATCAGCTTTACCTACTGCATCAATTCGGCGCGCAATGGTTGGCCAAGGCGTAAGTAAATCAGATAAAGAAATAGAGCAGAAGTCATGAGTTAATGGCGCACCGACCAAAGATGCACAAGCTGATAAAGCCGTACTACCTGGTACAATTTCTACCTTAATATCACTTTCTGGTGTCCAACCTGCTTTTAGCAACACTTCATAAGTCGGTCCAGCCATGCCATAAACACCAATATCGCCTGATGAAATCAGAGCAACTTTTTTACCTAATTTAGCTTGATCATACGCTTCAATACAGCGGTCAATCTCTTCAGTCATTCCCTTTTTGACCACCTCTTTATCAACCAATAAGTCTTTAACTAATTTGATATAAGTGGAATAACCAATTACCACATCCGCTTCTGCTATCGCAGCTTTAGCGCGATAGCTCATGTGTTCTTCAGAACCTGGGCCGAAGCCCACTAAAAATATTTTTCCGTTCATAATTTGTCTGTAGGTTGTATAACGATTGAGACAGTGGCATTTTTGCCATCCTCTCCGCGTAGTTTAAATTTTTCGACCACTAAATTTGTTAAATCTGTTTTTGCAGCTAAAAGCGCAGCAGCTTCTGATACCGAAGGTGTACCCATATACTTCATAACCACCGCTGACGGGCTAGGAACCGGTACTTTTGCTAACTCTTCTGCTGGGTAAAAATGTAAGGGTTTGTGGTATTTCTCCGCCAAAGCTAACAATGCTACTTCATCATTTTTTTTATCAATCGTAGCAAATTGGTAAATATCGGCTTTATTGAGATTTGCTGATTGCAGCGCCCTCTCAATAACTAACTCTATTGTGTTTAAAGGCGTGCCGCGGTCACAACCCAAACCTAAAGTTAACTGTTGCTTCATGTTGTTGCTGGGCGATAAATCACTAAGCGCTCAACTAAAGCTGCTTGTAATTCTTGGCTGACAGGCTGATCCGTCACCCATAAAATGCCTTTATGGAAATCTAAATCAACCTGTTCAAAACTGTCTAATAAATAAATATTTTTTGGCAAAGGACTAGGTCGTGTCCACCAGTTTTTTGCTCCTGCTTCTTGTACAAAAGCAATAGGCTCTTCATTTACCACATGAGCAGAAACGCGGGTAATATTAATTTTGGGGGTATCCACAATCACCCAGCCCAATTCGCGCCCTAAAATATCCACCGGAATGGTCTTACCCACATCTGAAGCCGTCGTTAATACCGCTGTTGCTCCCAATAAATCAGCTATTTTTTCCGAATACGCATTCGCACCACCTACATGCCCCGATAACACAGGAATCACAAACTGTCCTGCATCATCGACAACAATAATGCCGGGATCAACATCTTTGGATTTTAAATGCGGTGCAATTAAGCGAACCACCGCCCCTAAAGAAACAAAGAAGACGACTTGATCATAATCATTAAATAAGTCTTCGATTTGTTCACGAAATGGGCCGCTATAACACCGCGTTGAATTATCAATCCCCTGAATTAAATTAGAAAATTTTTCAGACACCAAAACATCTGCTTCAGACAGCTTTTCAGCGAGCGATTTAACTTGAGTAACACCATGTTTAGTAATGGCGACAAGAGCTATTTTAGGAGAGCTACTAGACATAAAAACGAGTAATGAAAGAAAAAAAACAATATTGTAACCTAAAAAAGTGCGTAGATAGACTTTATAAAAGAAGGGTTTTAGCCAGAATATAAGCCTATTACCAGCAATCCATGACTAACTTGCGACAGAAAAATACCCTCCCCTATTAGCTACTAAATGACTGCTTCTCCTAATTGAGCAGTCTGTTATTTTTAGCATAAAGTTCGCTTTTTAAACATCATACGGCTCACACAGAGCTGCTGAAAAGCAGGCAGTATTTCCTCACCATTAAGGATTAACGCACCTCTCCTCCATTTACTTTAAGCCGAAAAATAAATGAAACTATATATTGCAAATAA
>JAQRMR010000087.1 GCA_028599115.1 Methyloprofundus sp. | reverse complement strand
TCCATCAAATGTTGCGAAATAACTCAGCAGAATCCGTTGCTGAACTCACTGATATTAACGTTGCCACCATTTTAAGAATACAAAAAAACATCTCTATTAAGCATTAATATTGCTAAGTGCCATTACTTGATTTAACGAATATTAAAATGCAGGCTAAAGCCAGCGTTCCAGTAGTTTCTTATTTACAATTTAGTCTGATGAACTCCAGCGCGTAGGGTGGAATAGCGCAGCGTTTTCCACCTTAATATAATCATCCGTGCTTCCTACGGATTACGGGTTTTTTACCCTCTTATCCTAGCCTTCTCTATTAGATGAAGGAATAACGAGCTAATTTAGTGGGGTTGGTATAATATTGTTAGCTGTCATATTTTTTATTAACTAATGACGTTAGAGCGCCGAAATCAAACCAAGCAATAGCATAGGTAAATAAATGAGCTACCCAGAAATAATCCATCATGGTGCAACAACCGGTGTAACGGGGTCTTGTCACGAGCTTAAAATTGATGCCGAGAATGCCGTATTAATTGACTGTGGACTTTTTCAAGGCGCAGAAGTGTCAGAAAATGGCTCAATAACAGAACAACTAGCCATTGATTTTCCTGTGCAAAATATTCAAGCGCTACTTGTTACCCATTGTCATATTGACCATGTTGGGCGTATTCCATATTTATTAGCCGCTGGGTTTAAAGGCAATATTTATTGCTCAGAACCTAGCGCAGTCTTATTACCTCTCGTATTAGAAGATGCCGTGAAAATAGGCCTATCGAAAGACCCTTACGTCATAAAAAAATTCCTAAAGTTACTCAAAAGTCGGATTATTGCCGTTCCTTATGGCAAATGGCAAAAAATAGCTTTAACAGAAAATAGTCAGTCAACACTCAATATAAAATTAAAACCAGCAGGGCATATACTAGGGTCTGCTTACATAGAAACAAAAATAAAACACCAATCAACAGAGCAAAGAATTACTTTTTCGGGGGATTTAGGTGGCCCTTATACACCCTTGCTGCCTAACCCTAAGCCACCTTATAAAACAGATGTTCTGGTGCTAGAAAGCACTTACGGTGATAAAAATCATGTCAACCGAAAACAAAGAAAGCAGCAACTAAAAACTAGCATTATTCAATGCTTACAAAATAAAGGCGTTATTTTAATTCCGGCCTTTAGTATAGGCAGAACGCAAGAGCTTCTTTATGAATTAGAAGAACTTATCCATAAACATAAAACAGAAAAACTGTACAAAAATTTAGACTGGGATGATTTGGAAATTATTGTAGACTCACCACTTGCCAGCAAATTTACCCAAAGCTACAAACAACTCAAACCGTTTTGGGATGCAGAAGCCAAAGCGAAAATAAACAGTGGCCGACACCCGCTATCATTTGAACAGCTCACCACCATTAACGACCACCAAGAACATGTGTCAACCGTAGAATACCTACAAAAAACAGCAAGGCCTTGCGTCGTCTTAGCGGCAAGCGGAATGTGCGCCGGTGGGCGAATCGTCAATTACCTAAAAGCACTGATAGAAGATAAACGTACTGATATTTTATTTGTCGGCTACCAAGCAGAAGGGACAGCGGGGCGTATCATACAAAAATATGCGACAAAAAAAGGCTATGTAGAATTCGATGGACAGCGCTATAACATTAATGCTGGCGTTTATACCCTGAGTGGCTATTCTGCGCATGCCGACCAAGCAACGCTCTTGCGATTTGTTAAACGTATGCGCATAAAACCCAAAGAGATCAGGCTCGTGCATGGGGATGCAAGTGCTAAACAAGCCTTACAAATTAAATTACAAGAAAATCATCCAGAGATCAAAGTTTGGATACCTTGATGTATTATCTGATATTACGCACTCGATATATTGATAGCTCTTTTCTTGTTCGTCACCCCTGCATACTTCTAGCAGGAATCCATTTTTGATTAGTAAGTAGAGGGTGTGCCGCATACCATAAATGTGTTGTTATGGAAAAGGCTTAACTTAATGGCAGCTAACAGTAAGTTAGGTATAATGCTTTGTAGAAAATAAAGGCTTAACTTATGACAAACCTAAAAAAAGACATTTCAGACGAACATCTAACGCAAAAAGACATCGTACAACTTCTGTTGCATAATGCGCAGCACATGGCAACAAGAGAGGATGTTAAATCTGATATTAAAGAATTGAGAGTTGAGCTTAAATCAGATATCAAAGAGCTTAGGACTGAGATTAAAACTGATATTGCTGAGATTAAAACTGATATTGCTGAGCTTAAATCTGATATTAACGACCTTAGGGGGGAATTTAAATCTGATATTAACGACCTTAGGGATGAATTTAAATCTGATATTAACGACCTTAGGGATGAATTTAAATCTGATATTAACGACCTTAGGGATGAATTTAAATCTGATATTAATGATCTTAGGGTTGAACTTAAAGCTGATATAAAAGAGCTTAGAAGTGAGGTCAAGTCTGACATGAAAGCGCTAAAAACAGAATTAAAAAGTGATATAAATCAGCTGAACTCTAAATTCGATAGAATGCAATGGCTTATCGTTGCAACAATCCTCTCAGTATTCCTAAAAGACTACATACTAGCCTTTATTCAAGCATAAATTAAAAGTATGGAAAAATAAACCAGCGTGAAAGGAACGTACATCAAGCCCGTTTGTAGGAACGGAGTACGGGAGAAACACGGGTAAAATATAAAAAGATAGAAGCAAGGTAGATTTCACCTCGCGCTTATGTGTATTAAATACGATTAACGAAGGAAATAAGTAGGATGCGGCAAAGCGCAGCGTGCCCATCTTGCTATGTGATGGGCACGGGATAAGGCCCCTTTGCCCATCCTGCTATATGGTGGCCGGTTATTGTATTATTGATATTATTAATTTACCCAGCAGTGTGCAGCTAAACGCACACTGGAACGCTGACTTTAGTCTGCATTTTTTACTGCTGCAGGCGAAAGCCAGCATTCCAAATTTTTGGATTATGTTGGTAACTGATGTTATGTATATTCACAAATAAAATATCCATTCACTGCTATTATCAAAGAAAATAAGTAGGATGCGGCAAAGCGCAGCGTGCCCATCTTGCGGTGATGGGCACGGGATAAGGCCCCATTGCCCAGCCTACTTTAAAAAAACGATACCTATTTAAAACAGCCCGATGATATGCACTGCCCCAAACTAATCAAAAAACAACAAATTTGGCTACCCACGCCACTAGGCTTAATAATGATTAGCCTAATTTTTGCATCAACAGCCTTATTGATACTAAAAAACCTAGCCCATTACCTAGCGCAACAACAAAGCATAAAAGCCCCGATACTGATTGTAGAAGGCTGGATAAGTGAGCAAGCTTTAAATGAAGTGATACAGCATCACAAAAAAACAGGTTACCAAATTATAATAACAACAGGGGGCATCATAAAATCAAGAAATACCACAAAATATAAAACCTATGCAGAATCAGCCGCCGCTTACTTGCGTAACAATGGCTTACGTCAAGAAAATATAAAACCCTTATCAACACCAGAATCCGCACAAAACCGCACATTCTTAAGCGCTGTTATCGTTCGTGATTGGTTACAGCAAAAAAACATAAAAACAAAACAAATAAACCTATACTCACAAGCTGTGCATGCAAGAAGAAGCAAAGTGTTATATGAAATGGCCTTTGGAGACCAATACCAAATTGGCATTAATGCCGCTGGCACAGAAGAATATAAGCTAGATCATTGGTGGCAAAGCAGTTCAGGGGCAAAAGCAGTTATTACCGAAATAATAGGGCTAAGCTGGGTAAAGTGTTGTTTTTATCCTGGGCCATACCAATCGCATCAAGAAAAATGGGGTGTTTATTAGCATGACTATGTCAGCGTTAGATGTAGAAAATACCTGCAAATAAAATCATGTTGCCCGTATTCCGTGTCTACATACGAGCTTGGGATATAAAACCGCCGGCTTATTTTTTCGCATTTAATAGGGGTTAAAAGTTGCTGTTAGTGCTAACTCATTGACTAAATTAGCCCAAAAGAGCAAAATAACGGCATAAAAATCAGGCATAAAAATTATGATACCAGAAACAGA
>JAQRMR010000086.1 GCA_028599115.1 Methyloprofundus sp. | reverse complement strand
CTGAGTTAATAGCGGGGGAGTGATGCGGTTCGTGCCTCACCACATCCTACGGTAGGTTGGATTGCGCAAAAATGCTTAATCCCTAAAGTTATTAAACTGTAAAGGCTGTTCTAATTCTGCGCCGCGTAACATCTGCATGGTTTCTTGTAGGTCATCACGTTTTTTACCGGTAACACGAATTTTTTCACCTTCAATCGCGGCCTGAACTTTTAGCTTTTTATCTTTAATTAGTTTAACGATTTTTTTTGCTAAAGGTTTATCAATGCCCTCTTGCATTTCAACTGGTTGTTCGGCTGTTTTGGCGGCTTCTTTAACATCCCCAGTCTCTAAACAGGCGACATCAATACCACGTTTAGTCAGCTTAGAAAGCAATATCGGTAGCATTTGCTGTAACTGAAAAGGCGATGCGGCTTTCATTAAAATAGAGTTATCATTTAAGACAAATTCTGCATTAGAGCCTTTAAAATCAAAACGTGCGCCGACTTCTTTATTGGCTTGGGCAAGTGCATTTTGTGCTTCGTGCATATCAAATTCTGAAACAATATCAAAAGAAGGCATGGGGTGTCCTATTCAGTAGTTGTAAGTTGGTGTTTTATTTTTTTAATTTCATGACTGCGTAAATTAAAGATAGCATCGCCGATGGCTTTACCTTGTAAATCACTTTTTAATATTTCGCTGGTATCTGTTGCTGCTGCTGTATTATAAATGGCGCGTAAATAATCGGCTTGTGGATAAACTGACTTTTCAAAGCCTAAGCGCCCTTTTGCATCCGCTTCACAAGCAAGTAAAAAAGCCTCTAATTGAGACTTATCTTTAAAGGCATTTAAGCTGCACAGTAATTTGCATAGTGTACTGGCTTTAAGTTCTTTAGCGCGATGGCAATGGGTATGAAACTCCATAACATGATGCGCTAATTTTTTATATTCATTGGGCACGCGTAGCCGTTGGCAAAGTTTTTTTAATGCGCTAAGTCCTAAGGTTTCATGCCCGTAGTGATGCGGCCAGTTTTCTTTATCGGAGAGTGCTTTACCTAAATCATGGGTTAATGCAGCAAAACGCACGGTTAAATCATCGGTTAATAAACAGGCTTGCTCTAGTACCATTAAGGTATGTATGCCGGTATCAATTTCTGGGTGATATTCAGCCGTCTGCGGCACACCAAAAAGCGCGTCAATTTCAGGAAAAATACGTTCCAGTGCTCCACAGTCACGCAATGCTTGAAAATAAGCCGCCGGCGTTTTCTCTGCCAATGCTTTTTTAGTTTCAGCCCAAACGCGCTCAGGCACCAGAAAATCAATTTCACCTTGTTGTACCATTTCTTGCATCAGAACTTGGGTTTCTGGTGCAATGGTAAAACCTAGATGTTGATAACGTGCGCAAAAGCGAGCAATGCGTAAGACACGCACGGGGTCTTCACAAAAGCTGGGGGAAATATGGCGAAATAGTTTATTTTTTAAATCTGCTTGGCCGTTGTAGGGGTCAATTAATGAGCCATCATCAAGCATGGCTATCGCATTGATGGTTAAGTCACGGCGAATTAAATCATCTTCCAAAGTAACATCAGGCGTAGCGTGAACCGCAAAACCTTTGTAGCCGTGCGTGGTTTTTCTTTCGGTGCGTGCTAAAGCATATTCTTCTTTAGTTTCTGGGTGTAAAAACACCGGAAAATCTTTACCGACTTCAATAAAACCACGGTTTAACATGGCTTCAGGTGTTTCACCAATGACCACCCAATCGCGCTCACGAACAGGAAAATTAAGTAATGTATCGCGGACAGCACCGCCAACTAAATAAGCTTTCATGATAGAAAAAATGAAGATGAGTAATGTTTATTGATAAATAATTCCAATATTAGCAAGGTATACCCACAAACTAACAACCAGTAATATAGCACTCCAGTATTGTAGAGGAATCCAAAAAAATGAATGTATTGTTTTTAACTCAACAATTTCATGCGTTTCTATATCAACAAGGGTTCGCGCTGGCTTTTTATTTAATTGATAGCCGACCAAAAACACAGGAATAGAGGACAGTGAAAATGCGAGCGGTAGCGACCATGTAGCCGCTTTATAAAAGCCTGCCCCTAAAAAATAATCGATTCCAAATTGCATCAATATGTTAAGGGCAACAGGAATTAAAAGAGCGAGTAGCCCCCAGCCTTTCCAAACTAACATTACTTTTCCATTTTGATGTTTAGGATGATATTTATAATAAAGGATTCAGTGCTTATTTGTAAAACAGCCTCTATTATAAAGCGTTCTTAAATCAACAAGTGGTAAAAGTTTATGCTGGATGTTTTTTTATTATGTTTTGTTTTTGGTGCCTTTTCTGGCGTTTTAGCAGGGCTATTTGGTATTGGCGGTGGCTTGGTTATTGTGCCTTTTTTAATTTTTATTTTGCCAATGAATAGCGTTCCGAGCGAGCAAGTGATGCTAATTGCTATCGCCACTTCGCTTGCAAGTATTGTGATAACTTCTTTATCAGCAACATGGACGCACTACCAACTAGGCTCTTTACTAAAAGTACCGGCTATACATTTAAGTATGGGGATGGTTTTGGGCGTGTTCTTAGGGGCATTTTTTGCTGATAAATTTGTAGCGAATTATTTGCAGTTAATTTTTGGAGTGTATTTATTGCTGGTTGCATTGCAGATGGCCGCAGCTTATAAACCGAAACAAGGTTTACGATTGCTTAATACGCTGCGTTTAAAATTAGCAGGCAGTGTTATTGGTTTTGCTTCGGCTTTTTTAGGTATTGGTGGCGGAACTTTAACAGTGCCCTATCTTGTTAAGCACGGCGTAAAAATGAAAAATTCCGTGGCTATTTCTAGTGCTTGCGGCTTTCCTATCGCTTTCATTGGCTCGGTTAGTTATATGGCGTTAGGCTGGGGTGTTGAGGGTTTACCAGAAGGCGCTTTGGGTTATGTTTACCTACCTGCATTTTTTGGTATTGTTCTGAGTAGCGTATTAAGCGCTACAGTTGGAGCAAAATTAGCAAATAAATTGCCAGCACAAAAATTAAAGCGTTATTTTTCTGTGTTGCTTTTTGTTGTGGCTTTAAATATTTTGTGGAATAGCGCATAAAGTATGTATGATAATATGTATTTTTCTAAGGGGCTTTTATGCAATCTCTAAAAACAACATTTACTCTTCCAGAGCATATCGTAAAAGAACTGGCAGAATTTTCTGAGGAATTAGGCGAAAAGAAAAGCCACATGGTGGCTGATGCTTTGAGTCAATATTTTGATTTGCTGGACTTAAAGCTAGCTGCTAAACGAGCAAAAGAGCTGCGTGATGGAGATGTTAAGGCTATCTCATTTGAGAGTATTCAGGCAGAAATGGGGCTTTAGTTGTGCAATACCGACTAGAGTTTCACCCGGCAGCTAAAAAAGAATTAACCAAATTAGATAAGCAGACTAGCTTATTTATAATAAAGTCTTTAGGACAGTTTATTAGCTCATATAGTGATGCTTACGAAGCGGATATGATAAGTAGCTCGAAAATAAAGAGTTTAAAAGGTGAATGGAAAGGGTTTTACCGCTTGCGTATGCGAAATTATCGAGTGATTTATGAAAAAATAGATCAAAAGTTGGTGATTTATATTGTAAGAATTGCACACCGTAGAGAGGTTTACTAGCTCTTTTCGCTGACAAATGTAAAAAAATGATTAATCAAAAAATTACAGAAAAATACAATGCCGGTCGCAATGATTTGCGCATACCAGTAACCTAAATGATGAGGTTGCTCAATAAACTGTGGAAAAGGTAAAGCCAGCAAAAACTGTAAGCTGGGCGGTAAGCTAGCTAGCCAAAAAATTCCGGCATTCAGGCCAAACATTAATAGAGTCACTATAAAGTAACGCGTAAAAAATCGCCTATGTGAGCCTTTTGCTTTAAATGTCCAAGCTACTTGCATGGGATAATTGACTAAAAACCCACAAAAAGCACCTATCATCGTTGCGTAGACGGGTAAAACTAAATGGTATTCCAGTAAGCTAATGAGTACAGCAAAGTGAACAGCTGTTGCTAAACCGCCTGAGATTAAGTAGCGAAAGAAAGTAAAGAGCAGGTGGTTTTGGGGCATTAGCTTAGGTGTTTGTTATTTATGGTTAAATAGCTACTGAAAAAAATTAATATACAGTATAATGTTCGGTTACTTTTTATTGATTGACCGAAAGGATGGTGCTATGCAAATTATACAGGAAGCTTTAACTTTTGATGACGTGTTGTTAGTGCCTGCTCACTCAACCGTGATGCCTCGTGAGGTCTCAATGAAAACCAAGTTAACGCGAGATATTTCTTTAAATATCCCACTGGTTTCTGCCGCAATGGATACCGTTACTGAAGCAAGGCTAGCGATTGCGATTGCCCAAGAAGGAGGTATGGGAATTATTCATAAGAATATGACCATTGCAGAGCAAGCGCAAGAAGTTCGTAGCGTTAAAAAATATGAAAGCGGTGTGATTAGAGAGCCGATTACGGTTGCTTCAACGGCGACTGTGCGTGATGTAATGGCTTTGACGCAAGAAAATAATATCTCTGGGGTGCCGGTTGTTGATGGTGACCAGCTTGTTGGGATTGTCACTAGCCGTGATTTACGTTTTGAAACGCGCCTTGATGAGTCGATTGCTAAGGTTATGACACCTAAAGCACGCTTAGTTACCGTTAAAGAAGATTTTACTCAAGCAGAAGCATTAAAGCTTCTACATGAACACCGTATCGAAAAAGTTTTAATCATCAATGATGACTTCCACTTGCGTGGCATGATTACGGTAAAAGATATACAAAAAGCAAAAGATTACCCGAATGCATGTAAAGATAGCTTGGAGCGATTACGTGTTGGCGCAGCAGTTGGCGTTGGTGAAGGTACTGAAGAGCGTATTGCTGCTCTAGTTGAGGCTGGTGTCGATGTTGTCGTTGTGGATACGGCGCACGGACATTCGCAGGGGGTATTAGATAGGGTTCGTTGGGCTAAGGAAAACTATCCTGATTTGCAAGTGATTGGTGGCAATATTGCCACGGGTGAAGCAGCATTAGCGTTAGTTGAAGCAGGCGCTGACGGTGTGAAGGTTGGAATTGGTCCCGGCTCGATTTGTACCACACGGATTGTTGCTGGTGTCGGTGTGCCACAAATTTCAGCGGTTGATAATGTTGCGCAAGCCTTAAAAGGGACCGGTGTTCCTCTTATTGCCGATGGTGGCATTCGTTATTCTGGTGATATGGCGAAAGCTTTATCGGCAGGTGCTTACTCTGTTATGTTGGGTGGCTTATTTGCTGGTACTGAAGAAGCACCGGGTGAAATTGAGTTATTCCAAGGCCGTTCTTACAAATCTTATCGCGGAATGGGTTCTATTGGTGCGATGGCGCAGCAACAAGGGTCTAGTGATCGTTACTTCCAGGAAGACGCTGACTCATCTGACAAGCTAGTACCAGAAGGTATTGAAGGCCGTGTTCCTTATAAAGGAACGCTTGTTGCGATTATTCATCAAGCAATTGGTGGTATTCGTGCCAGCATGGGTTATACCGGATGTGCAACTATCGAAGGTTTACATGATAATGCAAAATTCGTGCGTGTCACTAGCGCAGGCATGAGCGAAAGTCATGTGCATGATGTAACCATCACGAAAGAAGCACCGAATTATCGGGTGTAATTTTTTTACGCATTTATATTTATAATCGAGGCTCCTAGGAGCCTCGATTTGTTTGTAGTACCTGAAAACTTACTATTCAAAGGGAAAGCCTGTGAATCAACAAAACACTGACATTCATGCACACAAAATCTTAATTTTAGATTTTGGCTCACAATATACTCAACTAATTGCACGTCGTATTCGTGAAATTGGTGTTTATTGTGAAATTTACGCCTGTGATTGCAGCGAAGAAGCAGTCAAGAATTTTGGCGCAAAAGGCATTATCTTATCGGGTGGCCCTGAGTCGGTCACTGAAGGTAATACTCCGCGCGCACCACAAGCCGTATTTGATGCAGGTGTGCCTGTTTTAGGTGTTTGTTATGGTATGCAAACCATGACTGAGCAACTTGGCGGTAAAGTTGAAGCATCGAACCATCGTGAATTTGGTTATGCACAAGTGCGTGCTCGCGGGCATTCTAAACTATTAAAAGATATCGAAGATGAAGTAACAGCAGAAGGCTTTGGCTTACTTGATGTTTGGATGAGTCATGGTGATAGAGTTGTTGAATTGCCAGAAGGCTTTAAGTTAATTGCTAGCTCTGATGGCGCACCCATTGCAGGGATTGCTAACGAAGAAAAAGACTTTTATGGTGTGCAATTTCACCCTGAAGTCACGCATACAAAGCAAGGTGGGCGTATGTTAAGCCGCTTTGTTTTAGATATTTGTAGTTGTGATGCCCTATGGGATTCAGCGCATATTATCGAAGAAAATATTAGCTTAATTAAAGAAAAAGTCGGTACTGAGCAAGTTATTTTGGGTTTATCAGGAGGGGTTGATTCTTCTGTTGTGGCTGCTTTGCTACATAAAGCCATTGGTCAGCAGCTAACCTGCGTATTTGTTGATACTGGCTTGTTACGTTTAAATGAAGGCGATCAAGTGATGGCGATGTTTGCTGAAAACATGGGTGTTAACGTGATTCGTGTGAATGCTGAGCAGCGTTATTTAGATGCCCTAGCAGGAAAAACAGACCCTGAGCAAAAGCGTAAAATTATCGGTAACTTATTCGTTGAAATCTTTGATGAAGAAGCGGAAAAATTAACCGATGCTAAATGGTTAGCGCAAGGGACTATTTACCCTGATGTGATTGAATCAGCTGGCGCGGCAAATGGTAAAGCGCATTTAATTAAATCACACCATAATGTGGGTGGTTTACCAGAAGATATGAAGCTCAAGTTATTAGAGCCTCTACGTGAATTATTTAAAGATGAAGTGCGTAAATTGGGCTTGGAATTAGGCTTGCCTGCCAACATGATTCACCGCCACCCTTTTCCTGGACCGGGCTTAGGCGTACGTATTTTAGGTGAAGTGAAAAAAGAGTATGCTGACCTATTGCGTAAAGCCGATGCGATTTTTATTGAAGAGCTTTATAAACATGATTTATATCAGCAGGTAAGTCAGGCGTTTGCTGTATTTTTACCCATTAAGTCTGTCGGTGTGATGGGCGATGGTCGTCGTTATGATTATGTTATCGCTATTCGTGCGGTAGAAACCATTGATTTTATGACGGCACGCTGGGCGCATTTACCGTATGAATTTTTAGGGCTAGTATCCACCCGAATTATTAATGAAGTCGATGGTATTTCACGGGTTACTTATGATATTTCAGGCAAGCCGCCCGCTACGATAGAGTGGGAATAAGCTAGGTTAAATAAAAAAGCCAGTTTAAAAACTGGCTTTTTTATGCGCGAATTTTATTGCTTAGCTAGTAGCGATATTTTTACCGATTAAGATAGTGACAAAAGTTTCAGCAGTAGGCGAATGGATAAAATAACAGAACAAGATCAAGCTTGGATGCGCTATGCGATTAGGCTGGCTCAGCGTGCAGAAGCGCAAGGTGAAGTGCCTGTTGGTGCTGTTGTGGTTAGCAACGGAAAATGCATTGCTGAAGGCTGGAATACGCCTATTATTGATCATGACCCAACAGCGCATGCAGAAATGACAGCGATTCGTCATGCCGGTAAAGCACTCAATAACTATCGCTTAAATGACTGTACCTTATATGTGACTTTAGAACCGTGTGTGATGTGTATGGGCGCTATTTCCCATGCCCGAATTGGGCGCTTGGTGTTTGGCGCACAAGACCCTAAACGCGGTGCAGTTTGCAGCGCGTTAGAGTTAAGCGATGCTCCTTTTCTTAATCATAAGGTAGCATGGCAAGGTGATGTTATATCAGAAACCTGCGGTGATTTGTTGCGCGATTTTTTTAAAGCGAAGCGACGTAAATAAAAGGCGCGATGCTAATGAAAGAGAGCAGCAAATAATACGCTAAACAAACCACCCAACATAGTCAGAATAAAAAGCGCAGGGATAGAGGCAATCGCCATTTTCACCATTAAGATAACCATGGAAATAAAGGGTATTTGCACATCGGTGACAATTATTTCTTGTTTTTCATTGTTCATGCTCTGTCCTTAAAAGGGCTTATTTTTCTTCATTGGCTAATAAACGCTTAATATTGTCTGTATGGCGCCAAATTAAAATAACTGACATCAACAGTGCGACATAAATTAAAGGCTGCATACCCATAATAAAGTAAGTATAAAGAGGGGCAAATAGTGCTGCAGTTAGTGCTGATAAGGACGAAATTTTAGAGATCTTATAGACTAAAAACCATGTCGCTAAAACAGCTAAACCGAGCATCCAGCTTGCGCCTAAAAACACACCTAAAGAAGTTGCTACGCCCTTCCCACCTGCAAAGCCAAAAAATACGGGGTATAAATGGCCAATAAATGCAGCAAACACAACACTCGCTAAAATCACTGGCTCCACATTTAATGCTTGAGCAATTAACACAGGAATTAAGCCTTTAAGCATATCGCCTAACAAGGTGATGGCAGCTGCTTTTTTACCACCTATACGCATTACATTGGTTGCACCAGGATTACCCGAGCCTTGTTCGCGTGGGTCAGCTAAGCCCATTAGTTTGCAAACAATTATTGCGCTTGAAATAGAGCCTAATAAATAAGCCAGTGGAATAGTTAGCCATTCAATCATCGTACGGTCCTTAAATTAATACTGGTGTTGGAGTGTTTTATAAAAACTCTTTGTTTAGGCTTGTATGAAGTATCTATTTCCTAGATACTAATGGGTTGGGTATATTTGGTGGATTTATAGCTTGCTTAGCAAGTACTTCCACTTAAGCCTTTTTAATCACTATTATAATACTGGAAAGTTTATGGACATCATTTTTTTAGGCGGTTTACAAGTAGAAACGATTATTGGTATCTATGACTGGGAACGCGAAACAAAACAAACTGTCGTTTTAGATATAGAAATGGCGCATGATATTAAAAAAGCAGCCGCGACAGATGATATTGAAGATACTTTAGATTATAAGGCGGTCTCCGAACAAGTCGTTGCTTTTGTTAAAGCCAGTGAGTTTTTTTTAGTGGAGCGCTTAGCAGAAGAAATTAACCAAATGATTCGTACAGAGTTCAATGTACCTTGGGTTAAATTAACACTGAATAAAAAAGGCGCGATTACAGGTGCAAGCGATGTAGGTATTATTATTGAGCGTGGTGAAAAATAGCTCGTGGCGCTTTGTTATATCAGCATAGGCAGCAATATTAACCGAGAGCAGAATGTTATTTCTGCTCTTGCTGCTTTGCAAAATGAGTTTGGTGATTTACAGAATTCTAGTCTTTATGAATCAAGCTCAGTTGGGTTTGAAGGCGATGCTTTTTTTAATTTAGTCAGTGCTTTTCATAGTGAAAAGAGTGTGATTGATATTACTTTGCTATTAAAGAAAATAGAAACGGATCATGGTCGAGTGCGAGGCAAAGAAAAATTTTCTTCGCGAAGCCTAGATTTAGATTTGCTTTTATATGGTCAAGCGATAGTACAAACAGAGGCTGTTACCCTGCCCCATGCAGATATTTTGGCGTATGCTTTTGTTTTGCAACCATTAGCAGAAATTGCAGGTGAGCAAGAGCACCCTGTCGAGTGCTGTAATTATGCTGATTTATGGCAGGATTTTTCGGTTAATGTAAGCACACAACAAAGGAAAGTTCCCTTTCCCTTGTTGTAGTTTTTCAGTGGAAAGCTACATTTCTAGGCTTAACTAATCAAGCAGCTTATGCATTGCTTCGTGGTACTTTTTACTACTGATTTCTGTGATTTCAGTTGGTAACTCTGGCCCTGGCGCTGTTTTATCCCAATCTAAAGTTTCTAAATAATCACGAATAAACTGTTTATCAAAGCTTGGTGGGCTCATGCCGACTTGGTATTGGTCAGCAGGCCAAAAACGTGATGAGTCAGGGGTTAGCGCCTCATCAATTAAAAATAGCTCACCTTTAGCATCTAAGCCAAATTCAAATTTAGTATCTGCGATGATAATACCGCGTTGTTTTGCGTACTCTGCGGCTTCGGTATAGAGTTTTAAGCTAATATCTCGCACACGAGTTGCCATCTCTTCGCCTAATAGCGGGATAGTGTCAGAAAATGGAATATTTTCATCATGGTCGCCCACTGCCGCTTTTGTTGATGGTGTATAAATCGCTTCAGGTAATTGTTGTGCTTGCTGCAAGCCTTTGGGTAGCTCTATGCCACAAACGCTGCCTGATTTTTGATAGTCCTTCCAGCCGGAACCAATTAAATAACCACGCACAATCGCTTCCACAGGAAGAGGATTGAGTTTTTTAACGATAATGGCTCTACCTTCAATTTGAGCACGCTCTTCGGCATTAGGGACAACATCCTCTAAGCGTAGTGTTGATAAGTGGTTTGGGATAACCGAACGCATTTTATCAAACCAAAAATTTGACACACTAGTGAGAACTTGGCCTTTCCCTGGGATTGGGTTAGGTAAAATCACATCAAAGGCAGAAAGTCGATCAGTGGTTATAATTAACAAATGCTCATTATCAACGTCATAGATATCACGAACCTTGCCGCGAGTACGTAGGTTTAGTTGAGATAGAGAAGATTCAAAGAGTGCTGAAGGAGCCGTCATATTGTTAACTTGATAAAGAGATAAAAATTACTTTCTATTTTACTAGGAATAAAATACAGGGGAGTAAATAATTTTTACTGGTAATTAAAAACCCTTTAAGCACAAAGTTTTTATGCTTGTCTTACATGTTAAATGAGTGGATTAAGGCGGCTCTTCTTTAGGTGGGTAATTTAAAGCTCTGGTGCTAAGGTATCGTAAAGGCGTTTTTTCTTCCAGCCAGCAAATTCATCATCAGCAAAAGGTTTGTCGTAATCAATAGAGTACTCATAGCAACATCTAAAGATTCGAGCAGTACGGAATGCATGTAATTCGTCATCTGCAGTAATGGTTTCTATATTACCAACTTGAAAGGTTTTATTTTTAGATTTGCCATTTAAAACCCAAAAAACAGTATAGCAAAGGTAGCTTTTATCTTTTCTTCTATCAAATTTAATGGTTCTAGAAACGCCGGTTAAACCTGTAGATGTCTTGTTTTTCGGGGGTTTTAAGAAGCGAATTTTGCTGCCTTTTAAGGCAATAAGCATTTGGTCACGCCAAGCGATAGCAGCAGCTAAGGATTTTACGGTACTGCCCCATAGTTTATGGGAAAAATAACGGCTACTCTCTTTGCCGCGACGGACGATGCGTACTTGAAAGCCAAAAGCATCAGGCTGAGTTATATGTTTATGTTTTACCATGTTCTTATTGAATAATTTGTTAAACGATCTTGCGCAGTGGAAACTGTCATAATTCTGTAATAAAGCAATTATCCCGCATTTTTCAAGTAATTAAAGGCAATAGCCTGAAACTGTGAGGTCTTTCACGGAAATATTCTAAGGGTGGGGGATGTATTGCGTTTAATGTGATTGAGTTCACGTGACATAGCTGCGGCTCTAGCGAATATATGTTGCTTAATTAATAGGGTTGTTTACCCTCAAAAAACATCCTAAAAAGTAATGGTTTTCAATATAATATAAGGCTTTATTTGCCGGAACATCGTGGGTATAATCAAAAAAGATATCTACACTATTTTAACTAGGAGACCCAGATGAGTGTATTAGTTGGTAAGCAAGCCCCAGATTTTACTGTTCCTGCTGTTTTAGGCAATGGCGAAATTGTTGATGAGTTTAATTTTGCAAGTGCAACAAAAGGTAAATACGCAGTTGTTGTATTTTACCCATTAGATTTTACATTTGTTTGCCCTAGTGAGTTGATTGCACTAGATAAAAGAATGGATGAGTTCACTAAGCGTGGCGTAGAAGTGATTGCTGTTTCTATTGATTCACACTTCACTCATAACGCATGGCGTAATACTGCAATTAACGATGGCGGTATTGGTCAAGTTCGTTACACAATGGCGGCTGATATGGCGCATACTATTGTTAAAGACTACGATGTAGAAGCTGAAGCTCCAGCGGTTGCATACCGTGGTAGCTTTTTAATTGATCAAAAAGGTTTAGTTCGTCACCAAGTTGTTAATGACTTACCACTAGGTCGTAATATTGATGATATGTTACGTATGGTTGATGCGCTACAGTTCCACGAAGAGCATGGTGAAGTTTGCCCAGCTGGTTGGAATAAAGGCGATGCAGGTATGGATGCATCACCAGCAGGTGTTGCATCTTACTTAACTGACAATGCTGATAAACTATAAGTTTTTAGCAAATTTTTAAGTTAAAAAAGCGGGCTTTATAGCCCGCTTTTTTTTGCCTAAAATTTACTCGGTTGTTGCAATTAATTGAGCGCGAACAAATAAACAGGCAACTGTTGCAATACCTGCCGCGATAAATGTTTCCCCAATTAACATAATGGCGATGGCAAAAGAAAGGGTAAAGCCGATAAAACCGATAAATGCCCACTTAAAGCCATTTTCATTATTTTGCTTCGCTGATTGAAAGAAAAAAACCATTATGGCGATAAAGCAGATAATGATGACCAACATAAAAAACTCCCGTTTTGCGTGTACTAAATTTAAAGTTAGAATGAGTGAAGTGTAAAAAGCTAGAAATTGCTAAGCATTGATTTTTAGTTACTTTAACAGAAATTAACCAATAACCCTTCAGGAGATATTAATGAGTAAATTACTCAAAATATTTTTAATTTTCTTTTCGTCTATTTTCGGCTTAGTACTTGCTGCTGTGATTATTATTCCGCTTGTTGTCGATTTAAATGATTACAAGCCTGAAATTGAAACGGCAGTTAAGGAGCAAACAGGCAGGCAGTTGAGCATAGTGGGTGAGCTAGAGCTTTCTATCTTTCCTTGGGTTGGAGTATCCACAGGTGAAATTATATTCAGTAATGCCGAAGGTTTTACGCCAGACTCATTTGCGGTCATTAAGCATAGCGACATCAAAGTTAAGCTAACCCCTTTATTATCTAAAGAGCTTGAAGTCAGTACGATTGTCCTTAAAGGTTTAGAGTTAAATTTAGCAAAAAATAAGCAAGGGGTCAGCAACTGGGCTGATTTAATCGCTAAAGAACCAGAAACTAAAGCCGTGCAACAACAAGCGCCAGCTGAACCAGTTGATGCAACGCCAGCGTTAGCTTCATTAATGATAGGCGGCTTAACGGTAGAAGGTGCGCGGGTTACTTGGGATGATAAGCAGGCCGGACAAAAAGTTATTATTAAAGACTTTAATTTAAAAACAGGCAAGATTTCATTGGATGAAGCAATTGATATACAGCTTTCCCTTTTTATTGATAACCAGAAGCCCGCAGTCACCGAGGCGCTATCATTATCAACACAATTAAAAATAGATAATAAATTCCAATTGATTCAATTGAATAATACAGAAATTAACTCAGTATCTAAGGGTGCTATTGTGCCCAATGGCGCAATGGATGTGCAATTATTAAGCGACATTATTCTCGATTTGAAACAAGAATCAATTGCTTTAGAAAAACTAAATATTGCCTTTGATGACACAAAAATTAATGGCTTTTTGCATGTTAAGCAATTTAATAATCCAGCGATTGAATTTAAGCTTGCGATTAATGAAATTGATGTTGATCGCTATAGCCCAAAGAAAAAGCTGAATAAAACTGTTCCAAGCCCTGCTGTCGTTGCTGCTGCAGCGAGCTCACTGATTCCAGTTAAAACCATACGCGAACTCAATATAAACGGTGATTTAGCGATAGGTTTACTTAAAGCATCGGGTTTAACAGTTAGGGACGTAAGCCTAAACCTTCAAGCTAAAAATGGAGTTTTACGCACTAGGCAAGCAATAAATAAGCTTTATGGTGGGGAGTATAAAGGACAGCTAACCCTTAATGCGAAATCAAGAACGCCTAAAATATCTTTAAATGAAAAAATAAACAAAGTACAAATAGGTCAGTTATTACATGATTTAAGGCCAAACGAACCGGCTAAATTAACGGGGGCTGTCAATCTTGCTGCTAAATTAAATACGCGAGGTAATTCAGTTGCAAGTTTTAAATCTAACTTAGGCGGTAATTTAAGTTTTTCTGTGAATAAGGGTGCGGTTCAAGGCATTAATATTCAGCAAATGATTGATATGGGTAAGCTATTTTCAGGGAAAGCAATGAAGCAGAACTACGCTAATGAGCAAACGCTTTTTTCAAGTATTAAAGGAACGGGGACGGTACGCCGCGGAGTAATCACCAACCCTGATTTTTTATTGAGTTCAAAACAGTTGCTGGTGAATGGTGCAGGAACCGTTAACTTGGTTAATGAAGCGGTCAAATACAGCGTTAAAGCAAAGTTAACTCATAAAGCGACCAAGAACCGCCCTGTGGCTATAAAAGTAGCAGGCACAATCTCAGAGCCAACTTATACCGCTGATGTTTTATCCATGATTAATGAAAAGGAAAAGCAGAAAATAGATAAAGCAGTCGATAAAGCTTTAGGTAAGGGAGGTGCTGAGGCTGTTAATAAGCTTTTGGAAAGCTTTTTTTAGGTAAGCAAATAAACAATAGGCAAAAAAAAGGGGAGCTAAATAGCTCCCCTTTTTTATAGAATAATATTTTATTTAGAAAAGACCTTATATTTATCCATTGCTTTAATAATTGATAGAGCCTGTGCGACTTTAATTTTCGCAGGATCATCTAGTTCGGTATTTTTATAAATTTTTTCTAATAAACCTTCCGTTACTAAGGCTTCTTTTACCCAGCGTTTAGTCATGCGGTAATTGTTGGTTACCTTGGCCTCTTCACCTGTTTCCGGGTGAGTCATTAGAACAGTACGCAACTCAATTTTTGGCGCAGCTTTACGCTTAGACGGCTTCTTTTTAGCCGCAACAATTCTTTTGGGCGCTGTGTGTTCAACTACTGCTAAAGGTTCAGGGTTTTTTTTTTCGGCTTTAGCTGGAATTGCTTCTACAACTTTTTTTTCTTTCGCAGGTGTTGTAGTCGCGTCTTCTTTAGGTGCAGGAACATCAACCAATGGTTTAAAGGCTTTATCCGCAGTCACTCTTACTTTCTTAGGTGTCTCTTCAGCGGCTGTCACAGTGTAGATGACATAAGCACCATAAACGAGCGTTAAAAAATACAGGGCATCTGACATTATATTTCCCTCATCAAACTTTTATTATTATTTTACTTTATAGTGCAAAAATCACACTGATGTGGACGAGTATAGGCTAAAGCACAGAAATACTCCAGAAGCAGCTATCAATTCAATGAATTAACTTTTTCATTAGTTAGTAAAGTTCCCACGCCTTGGTCAGTAAATAATTCTAATAAGACCGCATGCTCAACACGGCCATCAATAATATGTACATGATGCACGCCACCTTGTAAGGCATCCGTTGCGCAGCGTGTTTTAGGGATCATACCGCCAGAAATTGTACCATCTGTAATTAAGTCATCAATATCCGTCGCACTTAAGCCTGTCAGTAAAGTCCCTTGTTTATCTAAAATACCTGGAATATTGGTTAATAAGATCAGTTTTTCTGAGTTTAAAACTTCGGCAAGTTTTCCGGCAACTAAATCGGCATTAATATTATAAGAGCAACCATCCTTGCCTACACCGATAGGCGCGATAACAGGAATAAAATCACTTTTACTGAGCATTTCTACCATAGACGGATCAATTTTGGTCACTTCGCCTACATGACCAATGTCAACGATTTCAGACGCTTGTGTTTCAATGTTGACTTGGGTCATTTCAATTTTACGGGCTTGGATAAAGCTACCATCCTTTCCTGTTAGCCCAACTGCTTTACCACCGGCAATATTAATTAAGTTAACGATCTCTTTATTAACCTGCCCACCTAAAACCATTTCGACTACATCCATGGTTTCACTATCTGTGACGCGCATACCGTTAATGAATTCGGTTTGAATGTTTAAACGCGCCAGTAAATCACCAATTTGTGGACCACCACCATGAACAACCACAGGGTTAATGCCAACCAACTTCATTAAGACAATATCTCGTGCAAAACAGGCTTTAAGGTTTTCATCAATCATGGCATTACCGCCATATTTAATAACAACGGTTTTACCTTTAAATTTCTGGATATAAGGTAATGACTCAATAAGGATATGAGCAATGTTGTTCGCAGTTTTATCTTTCATAAGCTAAGTATTGTTGGTCTTTTTAGGTTTTTCTTAAAGGCATTCTACCAGTGGTAGAGCTTGTTTTTAATTAATGACGGCCAGTATGGCCAAAGCCGCCTTCTCCGCGATCCGTTTGGTTAAATTCAGTCACTAATTCGAAATCAGCTTGCACAACGGGTACAAAAACCATTTGTGCAATGCGTTCAGAAATTGCAATAGTAAACGCAGTGTTACCTCTATTCCAGCACGAAACAAACACTTGGCCTTGGTAGTCAGAGTCAATTAAACCGACGAGATTACCTAAAACAATACCGTGTTTATGGCCTAAACCTGAGCGCGGCAGTAACATAGCCGCTAGGCTATTATCATTGATATGGATAGCAATTCCCGTAGGAATAAGAATAGTTTCACCGGGGTTAATAGTGACATCTTTTTCTAAACAGGCACGTAAGTCGATACCAGCAGAGCCATCCGTTGCATAATTGGGCATAGGGATTTCATTACCTAAGCGCGGGTCTAAAATTTTAAGCTGAATTTTTTGCATTATATCTCTCGGAAATTAAAGTCAGTAACTGGTTAGCGAGTTCATTTTTACTACACATAGCTAAGTTTTTAGTGCCTTCAGGCCAATAAACTTGCAAGGCATTAAGCGCGGAATCAAAGCCCCCTTCTGCTTGCCCTACCCAATTAGCGGCAATCATGTCTAAATTTTTTCGTTGTAATTTTTCTTGCGCGTAATGTTCTAAATTTTTGGTTTCGGCGGCAAAACCGACAGTAAAAGGTTTGTCTTTAAGCGCGGCAACACTAGCGACAATATCTTGTGTTTTTTGCAAAGCTAGAATACTTTCATCGCCTTGTTTTTTGATTTTATCCGCCTGTACCGTGGCAGGCGTGTAATCCGCCACCGCCGCTGCAGCAATCATCATATCTTGCTCGGAAACCTGCTGCATAACTACGGTATACATTTCTGCTGCCGTTTCTACTGAAATAAACGCTATGTTACTCGGTTTTTCTAACGCAACAGGGCCGCTAACTAACGTGACTTGCGCGCCCATTTTTTCTGCCTGAATAGCTAAAGCATAACCCATTTTTCCTGAGCTTCTATTGGTAATATAACGTACAGGGTCCAAAGGCTCGCGTGTGGGGCCCGCAGTAATCAATATTTTTTTATTTAACAGAAGCTGTTCCGGCGCATCTAAGGCGGCCACAATGTCACTCGCTTCAGTCATGCGGCCTAAGCCAATTTCGCCGCAAGCTTGGCTGCCCGCTTCAGGGCCGATCAAAGTGACTTGGTGCATTATTAATTGAGCAATATTTTCTTGTGTTACTGTTTTATGCCACATTGCTTGATTCATTGCTGGTGCAATATAGACTGGGCATTGCACGGCTAAGTATAAAGTGCTTAATAAATCATCCGCTAAACCATGAGCAAACTTAGCAATGCAGCTAGCCGTTGCCGGTGCAATCAATAAAATATCAGCCCAGCGGGCTAAATTAATATGCCCCATTGCATTTTCTTCACTCGCATCTAGTAATTTAGTATGCACCGCGTGGCCAGAAAGTGCCTGCAGAGTAAGCGGAGTAATAAATTCCATAGCAGAATCTGTCATTACCACACGTACATCATAATTTTGTTGTCGCAATAATCGAATTAATTCAGCCGATTTATAAGCAGCGATTCCGCCAGTAACGCCTAAAAGCACGTTCTTCAATGAAATTTCCTTCTGATCAATAAAGTGGTTATTATGGCAAGATGAGAATCAAAGATAAACCCACCGAAGAGCGACCACGCGAAAAGTTGTTAATAAATGGCGCAATGGTCTTAAGTGATGCTGAGCTTTTAGCTATATTTCTACGCACGGGCACGCCTGGGGTATCTGCCATTGAAATGGCGGAAAACTTACTGATTGAATTTGGCTCATTACAAGCCTTAATGCAAGCAGATTGCCTAACATTTACCCAAGCAAAAGGCTTAGGCACAGCAAAATATGCGCAGTTACAAGCCGTTTTAGAGATGGCAAGAAGGCATAATAATGAAGTCATTGATAGAGGTAATGTGTTAACGAGTCCGGAGGCGACACGTGGCTTCTTGGTGGACAAATTAAAAACCTTTGAGCACGAAGTTTTTGCCTGCCTATTTTTAGACAACCAACACCATGTCCTAGAGTTTGAAATACTTTTTACCGGCACAATTGATAGTGCCAGCGTTTACCCAAGGGAAGTGGTAAAAAAAGCCTTGTCTTATAATGCAGCAGCCGTTATTTTTGCCCATAACCACCCTTCCGGTATTAATGAGGCCAGCCAAGCTGATAAAGCGATTACCCAACGATTAAAAAAAGCGTTAGAACTGGTGGATATACGTGTACTCGACCATTTTATTATTGCCAATGGCAGGCCGTTTTCATTTGCAGAGCGTGGCTTGCTTTGATAGACCTTGTTTTTCAAAAAAATAAGGTGGACCGCTGGCTTTAGCCTGCATAAAGGTACCAAACGCGACAGGCGTCAGGGCAAAACAGTTCTTTTGGTTAATTAATCCCTTTATGCTAAAGTTCACATATAGCACATCTATTTGGAGATAATTTATGACCCAGTTGCACTGTTACGTTCCCGATGACGTTGCCAGTAAATTACAAGAAAAAGCCGCGCAAGCCCATCTTTCTCTATCTAAATACCTCGCGCTCTTAGTGAAAAAAGAAGTCGAAAACCAATGGCCAGACGACTACTTTCAATTGTTTGGCACTTGGCAAGGTGAGCCATTAGAGAGATCAGAACAAGGCGACTACGAACAGCGCGAAGGTTTTAATTAATGTACCTATTAGACACTAACGCCTGTATACGTCTGATGAACCAAAGTTCTAGCAATATCATCAAGCACATACAGAAACACCCGCCCGCTGAAATTGCACTATGCAGTATTGTTAAAGCTGAACTACTTTACGGTGCGCGTCACAGTCAACGCGTGGAAGCTAACTTACAGCTATTACAGCGATTTTTTAAGCCTCTGACTAGCTTAAACTTTGATGATCGTTGCGCAGATGAAGCAGGACAAATACGCGCAGATTTAGCCGCACAAGGGAAACCCATCGGTCCAAATGATGTACTGATTGCGGCTACGGCACGGGCTTATGATGCCGTGTTAATTACCCACAATACTGGTGAGTTTTCGCGGGTGACAGGGTTAAGGCTGGAGGACTGGGAAATTCAATAATAAAAAAAACGATACCGAGAAGGTCAAGAAGATCAACTGGGCGCTTTAGGTCTTGCAACCAATGCGGTGGTGTTATGGAGTACGATGTATATGGATGCGGCATTAAACCATATAAAAGACAAAGGTATTGAGGTTAGCTAGGAAGATATGAGTCGGCTATCACCCTTACAGTACTCTTCATTTGTTTTAACGGAGCTTATTTTTCAAAAAATAAGGGGGAACGCTGGCTTTAGCCTGCATTTATGGGATGTACCGCATACCATAAAAAAGCTAAGCAATGCGTACCTGACAATTTGGAGTAAAGCTAAATGAGCTTATTGTATAAATGTTTTTTCGCTTTATTGTTCATCGCATTAAATCATGCTGTTTATGCAAAAACTCCCGATATTTTGTTACTCAAGCGCTATGATAAATCACAAGATGTCACTGGCTGGTTGATGAGCGAAAAGCTAGATGGCATGCGTGCTGTTTGGGATGGTAAAAACCTAACCAGTCGTCAAGGTAACAAAATTACTGCGCCATCGTGGTTTGTTCAAGCTTTACCTCCCTTTGCACTGGATGGAGAGCTTTGGACTAAGCGCGCGGATTTTGCAAACATCATTTCCATTGTTCGCAGACAATCACCTAATGATGAACTCTGGAAAACAGTGAGCTACCAAATCTTTGAAGTGCCACAGCAGCAAGGTGGGTTATTAGATCGCCTTGCTGTTTTGCGAAATTATTTACAAGATCACCCCAGCCCTTTTATTGCCATTATTCCGCAGTCGATTGTTCAATCTAGTGAGCATTTAAAAATTGAATTAGATAAAGTGATTTCTTTAGGTGGTGAAGGTTTAGTTGTGCGTAAAGCCGATACGCCCTTTCATACGGGACGATCAAGCTATGCGTTAAAAGTAAAACGCTATCAAGATACAGAATGCACGGTTATTGCTTATAAGGAGGGAAAAGGGAAATATACGGGTAAAGTTGGCTCTTTGCAGTGCCAGCTGCCATCGGGAATTACTTTTTATATAGGCTCAGGCTTATCCGATCAACAGCGACAATCACCGCCTAAAATAGGTAGTAGGATAACTTTTAAATATTATGACCTGACCAAGAATAACCGCCCGCGCTTTCCTGTGTTTCTAAAGGTCAGACGGCCTTAATGGGTTGAGAAGGTGTTTTAAGCCGTTATGATCCATTTCCTGCATTAGAGCCAATAACTGCCCTAGTTCGCCTGCAGGAAAGCCTTCTCGTGCAAACCAATTAAGGTAATGTCCCGGCAAATCAGCGATTATTTGTCCTTTGTATTTCCCATAAGGCATGGTGCATATCACTAATTTTTGTAAGTTTTCGCTGTTCATGCTACTTATCCTATTGAGTTTTATTCTTAAGTTATGAGGTAACTTTTCATTATCCACAGGATCGAACTCCTGAATAAATGGAACGCAGGTCTTTAGCCTGCATTGATTCAACGGCAGGCTAAAGACCTGCGTTCCAATACCCGTTGATAATGAGAAGTTACGTTATGAGTGACTTAATCGTATAGATACATAGTTATAGCGAGGGTCTGTAGACAGCTTATTGTGCTTTAAGTACATATCTTGTAGATCTCCCTGCCCCCATTACTTCGAGAATTTCTTTATTCAATAAATCCTTTAAGTCCCTGGCTGCTGTTGGTTCCGATGTCTTTACTAGGTTTTTATATTTTTTACGTGATATACCTTGCTCAAAGTCATTAGTTTCCAGTAAACGAATAATGAGTTTTCGTTGGCGAGTGTTGATTGCTGTCTTTTTATGCTGATCCCAAAACTGGGTTGCGAAGCGGATTTTATCCAGCTTTATCATGCTAGAACTCGCGGCTAGTTTAACCTGGTGTAGAAACCAAATAATCCAATCTGTTATATCCATTCCTCCTGATTGACATTGCTCTAAGAGCGCATAATATTCAACTCTATTGCGTTCAATTTCTGTCGATAATGAATATAAGCGAATATTGGTGTTTTCTGTTTCTGCCAAGCAACGTTCAGCAATAAACCGGGAGAATCGCCCGTTACCATCATCAAAAGGATGAATAGTTACAAACCAAAACTTTGCAATCGCTGCTTTAATATACCCTGAGGGAAGAGGTGCATTTTTTAGCCAGTTTAAAAATAGTTGCATTTCCTGGGCGACTTCCTGTTTACTTTGACAAGGTGCTTCAAAATGTAGTGTTTGCTTGCCAAAGCGCCCTGAAACGACCTGCATACCATCGTGGCGATAATCACCGATAACCATGTCGTAAAGTAGTGGCTTTTCAAGAAACAACATTTGATGCCATTTAAATAAATCTTGCTCAGTGAGTGGTGATGATGACTGGCGAATGGATTCCAAAAGAACATCAACAAACGCTTGAGATGATTTTGATATGCGAGTTGGGTGGCTGATGCCTAAACGGCTCACAATGCTGGAGCGTACCGATTCACGATCCAGCAGTTCACCTTCTATTTTAGCGGTGGCGAGTGCTTCATCTAATAAAATATAGGATTCTAATTCGAGTTTTTTAGTACTGCTTAGCTCTTTAGATAGGAGGGTTAATGGCGTAACAGTACGGATAGTTTCTTCTAATACTGGCGTTATTTTTGTTAAATCGTATTGAAAATTAGGCCAGGATGTATTTTGCCAAATCCACATAATTGAGTAGCGTGATCTTTAAGTAAAGCTTAATCGTATCATTTTATGATCCGATTAAATTATTTTTCGACTCATTTACTATTTTTCTTATTTTAAGCTGAGCAGCTAGCTTAGGTTAATTTTAAGGTAAACTGAGTAAAAAAATAACCGGATCAGTCATGACAAAAACAATAAAAAAAGTATTCTTTCTTGCTGCCTTAATCAATGGAGTAGCAATAGCATCACCAGCAAATACCCAGCAATTAGATTTACAAACCAGCGAATCTAAGCGTAAAGGAGAAACGGCGCTCTCTTATTTGGTTACTTGGCGTAAAGGTGAATCACGTTTATATAATGCTAATGGCCTCACTTTTATTAATGGCACAGAAATGGCAGAGCCTACCTCTAGCAGTGACGCAGCTTATAAATTATCGAAAGCGATCAATGGTGCCATTGACCATGACTCGCCACATTTACGCGGAGCACTTGCAAGCAACCAAAAATCCACATTAAGCGTAGGTAATCGTGATGGCTTTGATCTAACCCGTATTACGGTAAGAGACTATAGCAATCAAGAATTGGAATATGCACTTGCAGGTAAAGAGTTCGATTCTAGCGGTGTAGATATTGCCATTGATTTGGTTTATTCAGCAGAAGTTGAATATGTTAAAGGTTTTTCTAAAGGTATCGAGAAGGCGACGGCGGGTGGTTTTGTTAGCGTAACGATTGATAGTAATGCACCGATAAAAATCATCACTAATGGTAAAAGTAATGAGCAAATAGAAAAAGAGTTAGCTAAGGCGATAGGCTCAAATGCAAAATACTCATCTTCCCCTATTTTTCCTAATTTTGAACAAATCCGCTCAAAAAACTATAAGTCATTTGATGGGGGTGAGCTGCAGATCTTAGGCTTAAAAGCGCGTCGTATTGTGATTGATGTTAATGATGCAGGCTTAGGTGTATTGACTAAATTTGATTTTACTCAGGTTGAAAAACCCGTCGATATGGTCAACAATTTACCTTATATTATTGGCCTATTATTAGCTGGTATATTTGCTTATTTATTCTTTTTTGCGGCTAAAAAGAAAGATTAATAGAGCGGTAATAATTCACGAAAGTCAGTGATAGCGGAGAATTCAGTGATGCGCTTTGCTGGTTTTTGTGAGTCTGGCTTGTTGATTGAAATTAAGTGATGAATCCCAAAATTTTGCGCGGCACGTAATACGGCAAGGCTATCGTCAACCATTAATGTTGTCGTATTTTTCCATTGGTATTCTTCTTGGAATAAAGCCCAAAACTGTTGATTTTCTTTTGCGTAGCCGTAGTGATGCGAGCAAATGATGTCATCGAAAAACGGCTGTAAGCAGGTCTGTTCCATTTTTAGCGATAAGCTATCAGGGTGCGCATTAGTCACTAAATAGACTTGTTTGTTAGAGCTTTGCAAGGCACTTAAAAAGTCACTAACATGAGGTAGTACGGTAATTAATTCTGCAATCTCAACTTTCAGTCCAGCAATATCTAGCTTTAACTGATCACTCCAATAATCCAAGCAATACCATTCTAACCTTCCCTCCATGCTTTTAAATAAGGGTTGTAGGTGGTTTTTAGATTCAGCGATCGACATATTATGTAATTGCGCATAACGCTGTGGCACAAACTCTAGCCAGAAATGATTATCAAAATTCAAATCTAATAAAGTGCCATCCATATCTAATAAAACAGTCTCAATAGAGTTCCAGTTAAGCATAAAATTGATTATAGTGAGTGGAAGTAAAACATAAACCTAGCTTAGCAAAATGTCAGACAAACCTAAAATACTTAAACGTTCTATTGTGGCTCAATCTCGGCTTTTTAAGGTTGAGGCTTTAGATTTACAATTTAGCAATAATGAAACGCGGCAGTATGAGCGCCTAGTGCGGGATAATAATAACCGTGGTGCCGTATTAATTATCCCTTTGTTAGATAAAGAAACCGTGCTGTTAATTCGCGAATATTCTGCGGGTTTAGATCGATATGAATTAGGTTTGCCTAAAGGTAAGGTTGATGCGGGAGAGGATTACTTGCAAGCCGCAAACCGCGAGTTAAAAGAAGAGGTCGGTTATGGCGCCAATAAAATCCAGCAAATAAGTTCTTTCTCTTTAGCGCCAAGCTATATGCAGCACATGACCGAGATTATTTTAGCAGAAGAGCTTTATGAAGAGCGTTTAGCGGGTGATGAACCGGAGCCATTAGAAGTTGTTCCATGGAAACTAAGTAATTTGGCAGAACTAATTTCATCGGGGGAATGTACAGAGGCGCGCAGCATCGCGGCGCTGTATATGGCGCGTGATTATTGCGGCTTATAGTGCGCGATTAGTTATCATTATAGTGTCCGCTAATAGCAAAGATGTAAATATATTCGTCATCAAAGCGATAAATCAGCCTATCTTTTTGTGATATTCGCTTTGACCATAAGCCGGATAAGTTATGCTTTAATAATTCGGGCTTGCCTAGTCCAGTAGCGGGGTCAGAGCGTAGCATTTCTTTTAATACCTTACATAATGACCTGTGTAGCTTGGAGTCTTTTTCTCTTAGCTGCTCGTAAGCTTCCCAAGTTTTACCTTCAAAAACCAGTGATCTCATTGAGCTGCTCTTGTGTTGGTTGATGACCTAAATTGCGCTGGTGTGTCTTCATAGATTCTGCTATTTGTTTCATTAAGTCGCTACTTTGCAGTACATGTAGGGTCTCTTGCTCCTTCTCCCAATCCTCAGCGCTCATGACAATAAAATCCTCACCTGCTCGGCGAGTGACTTTGATGGGCTTATGTTCGCTAATGGTTTGTTCAATATAGGTTTTTAATTTATCTCTAAATTGGTTAACGCTGATGCTATTCATAAATTGCTCTCTATTTCGTACGGTATAGCCGTACACTATAAAGTAGGAGATGGTGGATAGCAATGGTCGATATTTCATAGGCTTCTTGGCAGAGGTCAAGATCTGAAACCATATAAATGTTGTAACTTCTCATTATCCACAGAATCGAGCTCATGAATAAATGGAACGCAAGTCTTTAGCCTGCATTGATTCAACGGCAGGCTAAAGACCTGCGTTCCAGTACCTGTTGATAATGAGAAGTTGCTAAATGTTAAGCTATATTAATGATTTATATAATAAAACTCGCCAATGTAATTAAAATGAGTTATTATGGAGGATAAATTTTTATTTTTTGAAATCAGGTGAACACGATCTTGTGCTTACCACATGTAGGAACGCTTAATGACCTCAGAAGTATCATCACTTCCAAAATTTACTGACCTAGACTTAATAGAACCTGTTCTAAAAGGTTTAAAAGAGGTTGGTTACGAAACTCCATCACCTATTCAGGCGCAAATAATTCCTTTCGTTTTAGACGGAAGAGATGTACTCGGGCAAGCGCAAACAGGGACAGGAAAAACAGCAGCATTTGCTTTACCTTTAATATCAAAAATTGATGTTTCTAAAAAAGATACCCAAGTTTTAGTATTAGCACCTACTCGCGAATTAGCGATTCAGGTAGCAGAAGCTTTTCAAAAATATGCAAAATTCGTTAAAGGTTTTCATGTTGCTCCTATTTATGGTGGGCAAGAATACGGCGGCCAATTACGTATGCTTAAACGTGGCGCACATGTTGTTGTGGGTACGCCTGGTCGTGTTATGGATCATATCCGTAAAGGTAGTTTAAAACTAAATAGCTTAAAATGTTTAGTGCTTGATGAAGCTGATGAAATGTTACGCATGGGCTTTATTGATGATGTTGAATGGGTGTTAGAACAGCTACCGGAACAGCGTCAAATTGCTTTATTTTCTGCAACCATGCCAACGCAGATTCGTCGTATTTCAAATAATTACTTACAAAATCCTGAGCATGTCACGATTAAAGTAAAAACCACAACGGCAGAAACCATTCGTCAGAGATACTGGACGGTGAGTGGGCATCATAAATTAGATGCACTAACGCGCATTTTAGAAGCGGAAACATTTGATGGCGTTATTATTTTCGTGCGTACTAAAAATGCAACCATTGAATTAACAGAAAAGCTGGAAGCACGCGGTTACTCTTCTGCGGCGATTAATGGCGATTTAGCGCAAAATCAGCGTGAAAAGACCATTGATAAACTGAAGAAAGGTGCTTTAGATATATTGATTGCAACGGATGTTGCGGCGCGTGGACTAGATGTGCCTAGAATCAGTCATGTTATCAACTACGACATTCCTTACGATACAGAAGCCTACGTGCATCGTATTGGCCGTACTGGCCGTGCTGGTCGCTCTGGCGATGCAATTCTATTTGTTGCTCCACGTGAAAAACGCATGCTAGCAGCTATCGAGCGCGCAACCAATAAGCGCATTGAATTATTAGAAATGCCTTCAACAGAAGCCATTAATGATAAGCGTGTTAGCCGTTTTAAACAGCAAATTACGGATACTTTAGCGAAGGAATCACTAGAATTTTACAGCACAATTATTGAGCAATATGAATCTGAGCATGATGTGCCTGCGCAGGAAATTGCAGCAGCTTTAGCTAAGTTAGTGCAAGGTGACGAGCCTTTATTGCTAAAAAATGCACCTAAAGCAAACGATAAAGAGCGTGGACGTGACCGTAAACGCCGTGAAGATAGCAAAAGAGGTGGTTCTCAGCCTGAAATGCAACGCTACCGTATTGAAGTAGGTAAGGAGCATGGTGCTAAACCAGGTAATATTGTTGGCGCTATTGCTAATGAAGCCGGTTTGAATGGTAAAGAAATTGGCCAAATTGATATGCATGGTGATTTCACCATGGTTGATTTGCCGAAAGGTATGCCAAATGAGGTATTTAGCTCTCTAAAAGCAACTCGGGTTGCTGGCCAGAAACTTGATATTTCTTTAGCTAAAGAAGGTGAAGTACCAAGACAAGTAAAAGATTCAGCGCCTCGTAGACGAGGTGGTGGTGACAATAAGTCAAACAAAAAACCACGTAGAAACCCGCGTAGAAGCAAGTCTTCATAAGCGTTTTATTTGATTAAAGTAAAAGCCCTAACTGATTAAATTAGTTAGGGCTTTTTTATGTCTCAGTATAATTCCTATGACAGCTAAGAAATTTCAATTACAGTTATTAGCTTGGTTTGATAAATCAGGTCGAAAAGACCTACCTTGGCAGCAAGATATTACCCCGTATCGAGTTTGGCTATCAGAAGTGATGTTACAGCAAACTCAAGTTGTTACGGTAATTCCTTATTTTAACAAATTTACGCAGCAATACCCGACGGCTAAGGATTTAGCTAATGCGCCGTTAGATGATGTATTAAGTCTGTGGGCGGGCTTAGGGTATTATGCGCGGGCAAGGAACTTACATAAAGCAGCACAACAAATTGATGCACTAGGCTTTCCAGAGACCTTAGAGGCGTTAATTGAGCTGCCGGGAGTTGGGCGCTCAACAGCGGGTGCAATACTCAGTATTGTCTTTGCAAAAAGTCATGCGATCTTAGATGGTAATGTTAGGCGTGTTTTGGCTCGCTTTAAGGCAATAGAGGGTTGGACAGGTGGAAGTGCTGTCAATAAGCAATTATGGGAGATTAGCGAATACTATACGCCTAAAGCTAGGGTTGCTGATTATACGCAAGCGATGATGGATTTAGGGGCTACTGTTTGTACGCGATCAAAACCTTTATGCCAACAATGTCCCTTACAAGCTGAGTGCCAAGCACTACTGACAGATAAAGTTCACTTATTACCAACACCTAAAAAAACTAAGAAAATACCTGTTAAGCAGTTAGTTTTTGCCATGGTGACCAATAAATCTGGCGAGGTTTTATTAGAAAAAAGGCCGCCAACAGGAATTTGGGGTGGGTTATGGAGTGTCCCTGAATTAGAGAATAAACAAGAGATACCGATTTGGCTAGATAAGCAGGGCTTAATCCTGCATGAAACCGAGGAGCTAGGTATAAAGCGGCATACTTTTTCTCATTATCACTTAGATTATTTACCCATCCGTCTTATTGTTGATAGCCCTACAAATAATGTGATGGAAGCAGGTTTTCGAATCTGGTATAAACATACGCAAGATAAGAATATAGCGCTTCCTGCGCCAATTAAACAATTATTTGACGAATTTAGAGAGGAATAAAATGGCAAAATTAGTTAACTGTGTGAAGCTAGGTAAAGAAGAGGAAGGTCTTGAGTCAGCACCTTTTCCTGGTGCAAAAGGTCAGTATATTTTTGAAAATGTATCGCAAAAAGCATGGCAAGAATGGCTATCTATGCAAACCATGTTAATTAATGAGCATCGTTTAGCGAGCTTTGAGCCAAAAGCGAAGAAACTAATTGAAGAAGAAAGAGAGAAGTTTTTATTTGGTAATGATTTTCAAATGCCAGAAGGCTATGTGCCGCAAAGTTCTTAAAAATAGATAGCTTGGAACGAAAATTTTAGTCTTTAACAGGATTGTAACGGCGTAATCTTTTTATTTTTAAGCTTTCGAACGGTGTGATGGGTGCGGGATAAAGCCCCTTTGCCCATCCTACTTTGAAAATGATAATTATTTATTTGTAGTTAACGGTGTGTAACTTCAGTTTTTAAGATTGCAAGTAGGATGGGTAGAGCATTTTTTGCGAAACCCATCATTCTACTTAGGTGCTTTTAACGCTTCATTGAATCAAAAAACTCAAGGTTCGTTTTAAAGTCTTTCAGTTTACCTAACATAAATTCAGAGGCAGCCATTTCATCCATCGGCTGTAAAATCTTGCGTAGAATCCATGTTTTTTGTAACTCTTCAGGCGCGACCAAGTAATCTTCACGGCGAGTACCTGAACGGTTAATGTGAATTGCAGGGTAAATGCGTTTTTCGGCGATTTTGCGTTCTAAGTGTAACTCCATGTTACCCGTTCCCTTAAACTCTTCGTAAATCACTTCGTCCATACGTGATCCTGTATCAACAAGGGCTGTCGCAATAATGGTTAAACTACCGCCTTCTTCAATATTACGTGCAGCACCAAAGAAGCGTTTAGGCTTTTCAAGCGCGTTAGCATCAACACCACCCGATAAGATTTTACCTGATGAAGGTGCAACCATATTATAGGCTCTAGCTAAACGCGTTAATGAATCTAACAAAATAACCACATCGTGTTTATGCTCAACTAGGCGACGTGCTTTTTCGATAACCATTTCAGCAACTTGTACGTGGCGTGTTGCTGGCTCATCAAACGTACTAGAGATTACTTCGCCGCGAATACAGCGTTCCATCTCAGTCACCTCTTCCGGACGCTCATCAATGAGCAGAACAATCATGTAACATTCAGGGTTATTCTCAGCAATAGATTGTGCAAGGCTTTGCAAAATCATTGTTTTACCGGCTTTAGGTGGAGAAACAATCAAACCACGCTGCCCTTTACCGATAGGTGAAATTAAATCAATAACTCGTCCTGTTAAATCAGCACTAGTGCCATCACCGCGCTCCATAATAAAGCGTTTAGTTGGGAACAGTGGAGTTAGGTTGGAGAAAAGGATTTTGGGTTTAGCATTTTCAGGGGCTTCAAAGTTGATTTTCTCAACTTTCAGCATCGCAAAATAACGCTCATTGTCTTTAGGAGGTCTTATTTTTCCGCTAATAGTATCGCCAGTGCGAAGACTAAAACGGCGAATTTGGCTAGGCGAGACATAAATATCATCAGGGCCTGCAAGGTAAGAACTGCCAGGGGTACGAAGAAAGCCAAAGCCATCTTGTAGAATTTCTAATACGCCGTCGCCATAGATATCTTCACCACTTTTAGCTTGTTTTTTTAAAATGGAGAAAATAACATCTTGTTTTTTAGAACGGGAAACATTATCAATGTTTAATGATTCAGCGAGCGCAATAATTTCAGTTATAGATTTTAGTTTTAATTCAGTTAGGTTCATACAAAAGATAATTTAATAGGAAGGGTTAGCCATTTATGTCGAAAGACAACCAAAGCTAGTCAGATGCGGTTATTTTGATATTCAGGAAGGCACTAAGAGATCAGCACCAGATGCGAATTATACGCAAATAAACAGGAAGTAACAAATAAACTTTGCACTTCCTGATTTAATTCTTAGATATTGTCGTCAATAAATTGAGCAAGTTGCGATTTAGTTAATGCGCCCACTTTGGTTGCTTCAACATCGCCATCTTTAAAAATCATTAATGTTGGAATACCACGTACACCGTAATGTGCTGGTGTTGCTGCATTGTCATCGATATTCAATTTCGCAACGGTGATTTTACCATCGTATTCTTTTGCAATTTCATCTAAAACAGGAGCGATCATCTTGCAAGGACCACACCATTCTGCCCAGTAATCAACTAGGACAGGGACACCTGCTTTTAAAACAAGTTCATCAAAGCTACTATCAGTTACATGAAGGACTGAGTCACTCACGCTATTCTCCAAATTATTTAACGAGCCGCTAATATCGCTGTATCAGTCATTTTTGTCAATCTATTTTTGCTAGTTGCTTTTAGCTTACCTAGCATTAACAGCAAGTTATTAGACTTAACTTCAGTGCAACTTAAAGTTTATTACTGTATTCTATACGCATGAAGAAAACACACCTTACAGAGACTCGCTTCATTAATTTGGAGCTTTCACGACCCATTTTACGTGGTTTAAAAGATGCCGGATTTGATCAATGTTCGCCTATACAAAATCAATCATTACCCATCGCATTAAGAGACAGAGATGTCGCAGGCCAAGCGCAAACAGGAACGGGCAAAACAGCTAGTTTTTTATTAGCGACTTTTCAGCGTTTGCTTAATGATAAAAGTGAAACTAAAAAATACCCCAGAGCATTAATACTTGCCCCCACACGTGAATTAGCGATTCAAATTCATCAAGATGCACTATTGCTCGGTAAGCACCTTAATTTTAATATGGCGCTTATTTATGGCGGGACAGACTATCAAAAGCAATTAAAGGCTGTACGCTCTAATGTAGATATTATTATTGCGACACCGGGACGAATTATTGATTTTTACCGACAAAAAGCGTTTTCTTTAGATAACATTCAAGTCATGGTGATGGATGAAGCAGATCGAATGTTCGATTTAGGCTTTATTAAAGATATTCGCTATCTATTAAATAGAATGCCTAGCCCGGAAAAACGCTTAAATTTACTTTTTTCTGCGACTTTATCATTTAAAGTAACAGAACTTGCTTATGAGCACATGCATCAGCCGGTAATGGTTAAAATTGAAAGCGAAGAAATGACTTCAACTTCAATTAAACAATTTGCATTTTGCCCTGCTAATGAGCAAAAAATTCCACTCTTGATTGGTCTAATAAAAAAACATACCCCAGTGCGCAGTATTGTTTTTGTTAATACTAAGCGTAGCGCAGAAAAATTGGCAGACTACTTGGCAGCAAACGGTCATAAAACTGCTTTATTAAGTGGTGATGTCCCACAAGATAAGCGTGAACGCCTATTAGCCGATTTTCAAGAAAGCAAAGTAACCATCATGATTGCAACCGATGTTGCTGCACGCGGGCTACATATCCCTGATGTTTCGCATGTATTTAATTTTGATTTACCGCAAGATTGCGAAGATTATGTACATCGAATCGGCCGAACAGCGCGTTTTGGCGCAGAAGGTGAGGCGATTAGCTTTATTTGTGAAGAGTATGCTTATTCCATGCCAGATATAGAACAGTATATAGGTCAAAAAGTCCCGGTAGAAAGAGTGACAGAGGATTTACTGCCTGAAATCATTAAACCCGCGCCAAGAAAGCCGAAGCCAAAGTTTCAAAAACCTTATAAAAAAACAGCAAGACCGCATAAAGCAAGTGCTTAATTATAGGCTCGTAGGGTACGCATTGCGTACCCTTTTTGCATAACACAGCCAAAAGCAGGCATGCGCTGCATACTCGACACAATTTAATTTGCCGTTAATCACTGATGT
>JAQRMR010000085.1 GCA_028599115.1 Methyloprofundus sp. | reverse complement strand
TGCGCTGTAAATTGCACGGATTGACTTAAAGCATGTAATTGCTCATACACACTATTTGCCTCGATTTCATAAGCATTTTTACAGCGATCACAAATTAAAATAGCTGATTGATGTTGCTTATCAGACTGTAAACAGCCAATAAAGGCATTGAGTGATTCTATTTTATGCACTAAACCAACATCTATTAAAAAATCTAAGGCGCGGTAAATAGTGACAGGCTTGGCTTTGCTATCTTCTAGCTTAAATAAGTCCAATAATTCATAAGCGCCAATCGCTTTATGACTGTTGCAGATTAACTCTAAAATGCGCTTTCTAATCGCGGTTAGGCGTACGTTTTTTTCTTGGCAAATTTTTTCTGCGGCTTGTAAAGCATGCTGCATACAGTCTTTATGATTATGCGTGGCGTGAATCATTTGTTGTTCGGTTTTATTTAGCATATTAAAAATCGACTCGGAACCCTATTTCTGCGCCACGACCGGCTTCAGGTGCAATATCTCTGATCATCGAGGTGGAATTTCTAATGGTTTCGTTGAGTAAGTTGTTGGCTTTAATGAAGACTAAAGCATCGACTTTATCAGCGATACGCGTCGTGTAGTTAATACCGATATCTAATAATAAATAGCCTGGAGTTTGTGAGTCATTTTCGCCTGCATATTTTTGACTTTCTGCACGAGTCAGGCGTAATGTGCTTTCCCACGCGTTGAGCCCAGCATAGTTAAATTGCAGCCCGTAACGTAAAGGAGGCATGCGTGGCACGTTATTACCTGAACTTAATTTTCCACGGACAAAGTCGCTGAATAAATCGACTGAAAATTGGTGCTCGCTATTTTGCCAAAGCGGAAAACCTAGTTGTGCTTCAAAGCCATAAAAGCGTGCATCTTGCTGTTCGGTTTGGTAGACGGCTAAGCACTCACTGCTAGCACAGTTGGTGACGAATTTATTAGGATGATCATGATCAAACCATTTGCCGGTATTTTCTTGGGTAATATAATTTTTACTCCAGTTATGAAATACATTGAGCTCTGTATTCACCCAGTCAAAATCAGATTTAAAACTAAACTCAAGATTATAAGATGTTTCTAATTTTAGATTTTCATCTCCTAATTCATAGCTTTGGGTTGCAAAGTGTTCGCCGTATGAGAATAGTTCTTGTACGTTGGGCGCGCGCTGAGAGTGCGTGAAAGCAAGGCTCAGAAAGCTGTTATCTGTGGCATTCCAAAGTGCGGATAATGAAGCGCTGACAGGGGTATGGTGTTTATTGCTAAATCCGACTGCTGAAATGTTTTGCTGTTCAACACGTAGACCAAGTTCGTAGGCTATGTCGCCAAAGTGCATATCTTCAACCATAAAAAACGCATAATTTTGTATCTCTGAAGCAGGAAAAAAAGCTTCATCACCACTGACAGTGAGTTTTTTATGTTGTGTTTGAAAGCCCCAAGCGCCATGGTCAATAAATGCGAAAGGCTTATGCACAGCTTCTAAGCGTGCTTCTATACCTTGGTTGTCATACTGTGTACCGACGGTTAAGCCTTTTTCTAGTTCAGCGTGTTCATAATCGTTGTAAGCAAAGCGAAATTTTAAGGTTTCTATGCCAGAAAATGGGTCGTGCAGTTCTGCTTTTAAATCATAGCGAATTTGTTTTAAATCAATGCGTACTGAGTCATGACCATGATCTTTTTCAGCATCATCATCATCACCATGATCATCATCACCATGATCATCATCATCACCATGATCATCATCATCACCATGATCATCATCATCACCATGATCATCATGATCTTCTTCTTCAGCATTAGAGGGAACGCCGTAATTATTATCAAGATAGTTAACAGAAAAACCTAGCATACCCCAATCATCTACCCATGAAGAACCTAGGGTACCACTCCAACTTTGTGCGTCGGTATTATCAACATAGTCGAGTCCATTAGAATCTTTGGGGATAGAAACATTGTCATTACTATGAAAAAAACCATCGATATACCAAGCAAGGTTACCTGTGCCGCCTTTGTGTTTTAGCGCGCTATTCCATAAATTTGAGGATGAATTGTAGCGTTGTTCGAAGCTCGTTTGAGAGCTTTCTGGAACATACGTTGGAATACGATTATCAATGATATTGACAATGCCACCAATCGCGCCGCTGCCATAAAGCAAGCTTGCTGGCCCACGTAATACTTCGATCTGCTCAGCGAGAAGAGGACTAGTGCTATTGGCATGATCAGGGCTAACACCTGAGGCATCTAGGCTACTTAAGCCATTTTGTAGGACTTGTACGCGTACGCCCATTTGCCCACGAATAACTGGCTGACCGACGTTTGCGCCAAATGACATATTATGAATACCGAGTTCTTGCTTTAAAGTTTCGCCAATGGTTGAGGCTTGTTTCAAAGTTAGGTTATCACCAGATAATATATTGATAGGGTGCAGTGTTTCAGCGACTTTTTTATGCAGGGGGGTTGAAATGATAAGTGGTTCCAGTTCTTCTGTGGAATTTGCAATACTAATTTGGGAAAAGCTTAAAAAAAGAGGAATTAAAGATCTAGCAGTCATAACAGTACGTAGTAATAATAAAATGAAATGTTATATTATTACATTTATAGATTTAAAGAAAGCTTAATTTTATTTTTGGTTTAAATGAATCCCCGAATATATAAGTAGTCGTTCAGAATTATCTTAACATTTTGTTTAATGTAGGATGGGTAGAGCGTCTTTTTGTGAAACCCATCATTCTGTGTAAGATTGATGGGTTTCATTACGTACCAAAAAGAGGGTACTTCATTCTACCCATCCTACAAAAATTTAGAATAATTTTGCATAGCTACTTAAGTAGGGTAGGTAGAGCATTTTTTTGCGAAACCCACCATTTATGGCACTGGCATGACTAGGTTGGATGAGGGGAAATAGTAACTTCTCATTATCAACGGGTACTGGAACGCAGGCCTTTAGCCTGCCGCTGAATCAATGCAGGCTAAAGACCTGCGTTCCATTTATTCAGGAGTTCGATCCTGTGGATAATGAGAAGTTACGGGAAATAAAAGTAAGTGCTTGATTTTATTTTCCTCATCCAAACCCAATCATGCCAGACTCCTGTCTGTCACTCTGACGAATTAGTCCAGCAGGAGAGGGCTTAAGGGCGAATGATAAGGCCTATTTCACAAAACAAAGCTGCTCACCTTTAATATCCACATGAATGGTATCGCCTGCTGAAAATTTGCCCGCTAAAATATCTTGTGCAAGTGGGTTTTCTAGCTCTTGCTGAATACTACGTTTTAGTGGGCGTGCACCGTAAACGGGATCAAACCCTGCGTCGCCAATTTTATCTAAAGCGGCATCACTGATAGTAAATTTAATATCGCGCTCTTTAAGGCGAGATTCTAAAGCGACCAGCTGTATTTTTGCAATGGAACGAATATGCGCATGCCCTAAAGGATGAAATACCACAGACTCATCAATGCGGTTAATAAATTCAGGCCTAAAGTGACTACCAACAACTTCCATGACCGCTTGTTTCATCATGGCATAATTATCTTCCCCGTTTAGCTCTTGAATTAATTCTGAGCCTAAATTAGAGGTCATAATAATCACGGTATTGCGGAAATCAACGGTACGTCCTTGGCCATCGGTTAAACGCCCATCATCTAAGACTTGCAATAAAATATTAAAGACATCAGGATGCGCTTTTTCTACTTCATCTAATAAAATGACTGAATAGGGGCGACGGCGCACGGCTTCGGTTAAATAACCGCCTTCTTCATAGCCAACATAACCCGGAGCTGCACCAACTAAACGAGCGACGGAATGTTTTTCCATAAATTCAGACATATCGATACGCACCATGGCATCTTCGGTATCAAATAAGAAATCAGCTAAGGCTTTGCTTAATTCGGTTTTACCTACGCCTGTTGGGCCTAAAAATAGGAAAGATCCATTAGGGCGGCTTGGGTCGGATAAACCAGCACGAGACCGGCGTACAGCATTACTAACAGCGACTAAGGCTTCTTCTTGACCGATGACTTTATGCGCAAGATGCTTTTCCATTTGCAGTAACTTATCGCGTTCGCCATCTAGCATTTTAGAGATGGGAATACCGGTCCATTTAGAAACGACTTCAGCAATTTCTTCTTCCGTGACTTTATTGCGCAATAAAGTAAAGTCTTGCATTTCAGCTTGTGATGCTAAATCCAGTTGATGTTCTAGCTCGGGAATTTCACCGTATTGCAATTCAGACATACGCGTTAAATCACTATTACGGCGTGCGGCTTCTAGTTCAAAACGGGATTTTTCTAGTTTTTCTTTGATATTCGCTGAGCCTTGTAGCGAGGCTTTTTCAGCTTTCCAGACTTCTTCTAAGTCAGCTGATTCTTTTTCTAACTGGCGGATTTCAGTTTTTAAACTAGTTAAGCGCTTTTTAGAAGCAGCGTCAGAATCTTTTTTCATGGCTTCTTGTTCAATTTTTAATTGAATTAAGCGACGATCTAACTTATCTAAAATTTCGGGTTTAGAATCATGTTCCATACGGATGCGACTGGCAGATTCATCAATTAAATCAATGGCTTTATCAGGCAGTTGTCGGTCTGTGATGTAACGATGAGAAAGTTGTGCTGCGGCAATAATAGCAGGGTCGGTAATATCAACTTTATGATGGACTTCGTATTTTTCTTTTAAGCCACGCAAAATAGCGATGGTATCTTCAACGCTAGGCTCATCAACCAATACTTTTTGGAAGCGGCGCTCTAAAGCGGCATCTTTTTCTATAAATTGACGGTATTCATCTAATGTTGTTGCCCCAACACAATGTAATTCACCACGTGCTAGTGCTGGTTTTAGCATATTACCTGCATCCATAGCGCCTTCGCCTTTACCTGCGCCGACCATAGTATGTAGCTCATCAATAAATAAGATGATTTGACCCTCTTGTTTAGAGAGATCATTTAAGACGGCTTTTAAACGCTCTTCGAATTCACCTCTGAATTTAGCGCCAGCAATTAAAGCTGCCATATCTAAGGATAAAAGGCGTTTACCTTTAATACCATCAGGCACTTCATTATTGATAATACGCTGTGCTAAACCTTCTGCAATCGCTGTTTTACCAACACCAGGTTCACCAATTAAGACGGGGTTGTTTTTGGTGCGGCGTTGCAAGACTTGAATGGTGCGACGAATTTCATCATCACGGCCAATAACAGGGTCTAGTTTGCCTTGTTCAGCTCGTTCGGTTAAATCTAAGGTGTATTTTTTAAGAGCATTACGCTGATCTTCTGCATTTTCATCATGTACATTTTGTCCGCCGCGAGCATCTTGAATAGCCTTGTTAACAAGAGTAAGAGTTACGCCAGACTGTTTTAATAAAGTGCCTAATGAGCCTTTGCTATCGCATGCAGCTAATAAGAACATTTCACTGGCAACAAAGCTGTCATTATTCTTTTGTGCCAGTTGCTCGCTTAAGTTAAGTAGTTTGCCTAATTCATTAGATATTTGTACATCACCACCTACGCCAGAAACGGAGGGCATATTATTCAGTTCTTTATTAAGGCTAGACTTGATTGCTGAGGTGTTTACGCCTGCTTGAGTCAACAAAGGGGTAATGCTACCGCCTGATTGATCCATCATGGCTAGCAAAACATGTGTTGCTTCAATAAATTGATGGTCTTTAGCTAATGCTAAGCTTTGTGCATCATTAAGCGCGCTTTTGAATTTACTGGTTAGTTTTTCTGGGTTCATTATTATGTACCTGTATAAAGATAATGATTTAAAGCTAACGTGGAGGTGCGGTGGATAATTTTCAAGGAGCATTATTAAATGCAGCGATATAAAAGATAGCTTAAATAACAGAAGTTCTTAGCTTAATATTGTAACTTCTCATTATCAACGGGTACTGGAACGCAGGTCTTTAGCCTGCCGCTGAATCAATGCAGGCTAAAGACC
>JAQRMR010000084.1 GCA_028599115.1 Methyloprofundus sp. | reverse complement strand
CAAGCACAGGCACGATAATTATCCAGTGCCACTTGTAAATATTGTTGATGACTCAACCACTCTTTTTCCTTTAGCCAAAGTGCAAAGCGTTCATTAATAAACCCTTCTAAAAATCGATAATCTAATTCACGCGCTAACTCTATCGCTTTTAAATAAAAAATCGCGACTTCTACAGACTTATGTAAATAACGATTCCACTCAGCTTGGCATAAAGCGACATAAGGTTTTAATAAAGGCCCATATTCAGCCCAAGTTTCTAATTGCTGCATCAGTGGTGCTAGCAAGGCTTCTTTCTCTGAAACTGAGGTTGATGGGTCATGCAAACCATTTAATATTCTAAAAACATACCACTGCCGCTTTAAAACATTGTCTGTCATACCCGATAGAAATTCCTGCACAGCATCCAAACTAGTCGCAGCCTGCTCATAGCGAGCAAAATAATAGTGGCTTGCGCCTAACAGCAAATAATAGCTGCCTGCTGAAGCCACATGATTTTGGCTTTTCCATAATGCCAACTTTTTATCCATAACCCCAGAAACTGACTGCCTATTTTTCATAGGCTCAACCCAGCCTTCTTTTACCGCTTCTGCAAGACCGACTGAAAATAGTAGCTGATTTTTTTGCGAAAATTCTAAGCACTCATCTGCCGCCGCTTCTATTAATGAGAAATCATGGCCCTGAACTTGTAAGTTCCACATTAATGGACCGTAAGAAAGCCCCGCATTATATAAATCCCCACAATTTTTCCCTGATTGAATGCCTTTACGACAATACTCAACAATATCCTGTGGATGACTCCGTGTATGCATATTGCACCACACAATGCCATTAATACCGCGTGTTGCGCCAAAGGTATCGGGGTATTTTGCACAAAGTTCATGCGCTAAATCTTGATATTGGAATGCCTCCTCAAATCGCCCTTGCTCACCTAAATTTAAGCCCATAATAGAAAATGAATAAATAACTGACTCATCCATCCCCCCTTCCAAGCAATGCAAGGTTGATTGTGCCGCAGAAAGATAAAGCTGAGAGACTAAGCCCGACATATATAAATCGGGAATTAATTCACTATAGAAAGCTAATTCAACCTTATTTTTTCTATCTTCGGTAAAAGGCGTGTTAAGAATATCACCCCATACATTACTCGATTTATCAGTAATTGCCTGCATCGTTGCTATTAAGCGTTGCTCTGCAAGGCTATTAGTTTCAGGAATCGCTTGATCAAAATACGCCAAGCCTTTATTGGCAGTAGCAATGGCTTTAATAAAATTGCCTGTCGATGATAACCAAGTCGTTTGCTCAGCTAATGCCTCAGCCCTATCCAGATCATCAATAGAGCGTTTTAATAATTCATTCAATAAGCTTTCTGATTCATCATAGCGACCACACATTAATTCTGTTTTTGCCAATCTTTGGTGTATTTGGTACATCAACAAATAATGTTCTTGCCATGCTGCTTCGGGTAATAAATTTAAGCCCGCTCGGTAATATTCATTTGCCGCTTGGCTGGCTAATGCATTAAGCGCTTTATTACCTGCGTAAAAGTTAATTTGCGCAACTTCAAGCGCCTGTTCAAAACTAACATCTTCAGGGCAGCCTAAATCTAAATGCGCTGCAATAGTAAAAAGTTTCTCTTGTTTCTCTAGCCCTGCATCAATAACAACATCACGCAATAAGTGCCAAGCAACCTTCCAATGTATTTGCTGCCGTTGCTTAGCTGATAATAAAGTTAATACCGCTTCTTGCACTCTATCGTGTACAAATTGAAATTCTGTTTTACTTTCAATAAACAAACCTAAAGTTAAAACAGGTTTTAAATACTCAAATAAATCATGTAGTTCTATCTCATGAATCAAAGCAACTTCTTCTGCAGCAAAGCGGTTGCCCATACAAGCACAGGTTTTAACAATGTCTAAAGTTTGTGTATCCAGCTGCTTAACCTTAAAACCAAACATATCAACAACACTGTTCGGCATACTAGAGTGACGAATTTTATCCATACGCCACTCCCACTGACCTTTATCGCTAAAAATCAATAGCTCTTCAGCATTTAACCAAGATAAACTTTCGCTGACAAAAAGCGGATTTCCTTCTGTTAATTCTGCTAAAAACACAGCAAGATTTTCGGTTTTTTGTAGCGGCAAATCTAAAATATAAGCCACCATTTCATGACAAGCTTGATTATCTAACGCGCCTATTTGTAACTCTAATGGTTGTAACGCTTTTTCTTTTATCGCTTTTAATAAAAAAGATAAGGAGTGTACTGCGTCAACCTCATTATTTCTATAGGCTCCAAGAAAAAATAGATGCGGGTAATCTCTAGTATTAGCAAATAAGTGCTGTAGAAAATCAAAGGTTGCACTATCACACCATTGCAAATCATCTATAAACAGCACCAGAGGGTGCTCTTTTTTACTTAAATTAGCTAAGAAAGCACCTAATAAGTTATTAAATCGGTTACGCGCCTCAACAGGAGGCAGCTCAACCACATCGGCTTGCTCACCCAGTAAAATACTGAGTTCTGGAATAACATCGGTAATAACTTTAGCTTGCGCTCCCAAAGCCGCCAAGATTTGCTGCTTCCACGCTTCAACTCGTGCATCACTTTCAGTTAAAAAAGTGCGAATAAGATTACGTAACGCCTGAATAAGCGAACTGTAAGGAATATTTTTTTGGTATTGATCAAATTTGCCCGAAGTAAAATAGCCTTCATGCTTCACCAGCGGCTGTTGTAATTCCTGTATAAGCCGCGTTTTACCAATACCCGGCAAGCCTGAAATAAAAGCAGCTTGGAATCCTTTGCCTAAAGTTAGCTTAATATATTCATCTAAAACAAGCTGTACGTCTTTATCTCTACCCACCATTTTAGAGATAAAAATGACTCGCCGAGTATGATCCCGCAGGCCTAAAATAAAAGGCGCAATTGCTTTTGTTTGCTGATATTCTTGCATGCAATGCGCAATATCAGCATATAAACCGATCCCCGTTTGATAACGCTTTTCCGGCTCTTTAGAGCACATTTTGGCAACAATTTGACTCAGTATCTCAGGGACTTCAGGACTCACTGAATGAATGGGCTCTGCTTCTTCTGCTAAGTGCGAATGAATTAACGCCAAAGGATCTGCCGTCGCAAAAGGCAATCGCCCTGTTAATAATTGATAAAAGATAATGCCTAATGAATAAATATCCGTAGAAAACTCAACGCGGTGATTAATTCGTCCTGTCTGCTCTGGCGAGGTATAGGCTAATGTACCTTCTACAAAATCTTGGTCATAAATAAAATGGCTAATCTCTTGAATATCAATGGGATTTAAAAAATCAACAATCCGAATAGCCTGTGTTTCTGCTTGAATTAAAATATTATTAGGCTTGATTCCCCCATGAATAATACCCGCATCATGAATCGCATTAATACCTAAACTTAACTCTATCGCCAAGTTAAAAAAATCATTTAAGCTAATTTTATTCTGCTGCTCTGCCAGAAAAACATGCAGTGGTTTACCCGGAAAAAAAGGACGCACAATAAACTGAACATCACTGTAATAGTCAAAGCTTACCGGTATGATCGCACGTGAATCATGGATGATTTTTAGTCGTTCAATTTTTTGAGTGAAAAAACGGCATTGGCTAGTGCTATTAATCGAGCGCTTTAAAAACTTTATAACAAAAAACTTGCCTGGATTATCTTTTGCTTCCGCTTTATAGATAAACGCATTAAGACTTTCTCCCAATAACTCGACAATATCGTAATAGGGGATGATTGGTAAAGGTTCAGAATTTAAGTCCGCCACACTATTTTCCTCTTTTCTTTTAAACCATTTTCAGTTTATCCCTCTAAAAAAAGAAAAACAAATTTTCCCTATTACTTTAGTAACTATTTATATTTAAGCAATTAAGAATATTTGTATCTACCCCACTTTAATAAGCGTAAATAA
>JAQRMR010000083.1:17585-20205 GCA_028599115.1 Methyloprofundus sp. | reverse complement strand
CCTTCTCTATCTAATTTATTGATAAAAGTGAGAATAGGTGTTGTTCGTAAACGACAGACTTCCATTAATTTAATGGTTCTGGCCTCTACCCCTTTCGCCACATCGATGACCATTAAAGCAGAATCAACTGCCGTTAATGTTCGATAGGTATCTTCCGAGAAATCTTCATGTCCTGGTGTATCAAGTAAATTAACAATACAACCTTTATGATCAAACTGCATGACGGAGGTTGTCACCGAAATCCCCCGTTGTTTTTCCATTTCCATCCAATCTGAAGTAGCATGTCGATCTGCTTTACGCCCTTTGACAGAACCTGCGGATTGAATAGCCCCCCCAAATAATAATAACTTTTCTGTTAAGGTCGTTTTACCGGCATCAGGGTGAGAAATGATAGCGAAAGTACGTCGCTTCTTAATTTCTTTGGCATGTATTGTTTCTAATTCTTCGTTCATTCAGCTATTGGCTTAGATTTAAAGGATTTTATAGCGCTAATTTTAACTGAATGTGCGAGACAAATCATAAGAGACTAGCCTATTTTATGATTCTCTGATTTTCTTAAGTTTTTCAGTATCATTAAAATCCTGCTCCTTATATACTTCTTGGCTATTCGTTTGCAATCACAAGAGAAAAAAATGGCGTTAACCGAGCAACAAAAGCAAAAAAAATCAAAACTAAAAAAAGCCAAACAGAAAAAGCCGGCTCAGCTCACCTCCTCACAAAAATTACTCGATAAAATAACGCCGTATATTGAATTCCCTTTTCATGAATGCTTAATGCCACATAATTTATTTGATAGTGGTATTGGTAATATTCTTATTACCAAAATAACACCGCAAGGTGAAGTAGCTATCTGTTCTTTTATTATTGATGTTTATTGCTTGGGCATTAAACAGGTACTATTTAAGACTCTACCGCTGCCTGAATATGAGAAGTCGTTTAAACCTAGCATTATCAAATCGCATGGTGATTATGCGTTTACTAAACTGAAGCCTGCTTGCGCTAAAAAATTGGTTGAAGGTGCTGAGGAATACGCTAAAAGCATTGGCATGTCTAACCATAAAGATTATCCTGCATTAAAGGCAATTTTTGGCGAGGCTAAATTAGGCAGGTGTTGGTCACGCTATAAATATGGTAAAGATAAAATGCCTTTTTATGTTAAAGGCCCTAATGAAACGGATGCAGATAGCAAACGTATTTTGCGTAAATTAGAAGAGCATTGTGGGGCGGGGAACTTTCAATTCCGCTTGTAATCGTCCCCAAATAGTACAGTAGGTCGGGTTAGATTTTTTTTGCGCTAGCAATAAAAACGTAACCCGACGGAAATAACATTCATCTGTCGGGTTACGTTATCTGCGCTACGCTTAGATAAGCTAACCCGACCTACAACTGCCGTCAACAAGGTAACTTACGTACTCTATAGTTTCAACTGAAAACCAACCCAACCTGCAATGGGAGCACTAACCGCGACAAAACGCGTATCATCCATGCCATCAAATACTTCGTCTGCTTCACCATATAAACCAAAATTATTGTATTTTTTGTTGAATAAATTATCCACTCGGCCAAATACTTTAAAGTGCTCGTTAAATCGGTACTCTGTGGTTAAGTTAACAACAGTATAACCATTAAGTTGTGTATCTTGGTTAGCTTCATCACCGCGTCGGTAGGAATCCCCATTAAAAATCAGGTTCATGCCTATCGTCCAATCCTCTAACACATCAACATCAGTAGAAAACTTAACAATATGCTGTGGAATACCAGGAATATTATTGCCTTGATTTACCTGCATATCTCCATTTGCATCAGCATTAGGGTGGTTAGCACTTTGTATCGTAAACGGTGTTAAGTAAGTTGCATCAATAAAGCTATAGTTAGCCCCCATACGCCAGCGATCAAAAAATGAAGTATTTAAGCCTAGTTCCACACCTTGGCGCTGTGTTTTACCGACATTATCAAAAAAGCCAGCACTATTACCATTACCTGTACTTTGAAAAAGAATATCATCGTAACTAATGGTATTAAAGTAACCCGCATTCCATTGTAAATTACCATTTAAAATTTTATTAAAGCGCCCTCTAAAACCAATTTCATTAGTTAATGAAGTCACTTGGTTTAACGGTGGATCAGCAACAAAGGCATTCGGTAACTTACACGGATCATCTTCATCTGCACAGCTTAACTCCATCGGCGTTGGAACCCGTGAGCCAACATTAGTCCCTGCATAAAAATTTAATTCAGGCATAAAGGCATAAGTTAAACCTAAAGCACCTGTCGGCAAATGAAAAGTATGCTTACCGGTTAATTTAGGGTTGTTACCATCAACATCTTGCATGTCAATGACAACCAAGCTGTATCGGCCAGAGATATTCATCACTAACTTTTCTGTCACGCTAAAATAATCACTCGCAAAGACACCAAATGAATGCGTATCTGTATCTAAACGGACTTGTGACTCACCAAGGAAGACATTTGCGCCATCTACTCCCCTTTCATCATCTAAAGAACCTAATTCAGTATCTGCTGAATAGCGAGAGTGACTAAAATCATAACTTGTACCAATCGTTAGATGATTCTCATGCGCTGCAATACTTTGGTTAAATGCGGACTGAAAAGCAAAACC
>JAQRMR010000083.1:0-17485 GCA_028599115.1 Methyloprofundus sp. | reverse complement strand
GACCACTGATCGGTTTCTGAGGTATTAATCGTTCCCCCTTCAACTTCATCTGTCGCTAGAATTTTATTACCATTAATATCCTCTACTGGCTCATCGGGCTCATCCTCTTCACACAAATAAGCATTATCTGGCGCATCACAATCATCTAATTCACTCCCGTCTCCATTATAAGTAGAGACTTTATTTTGCCGATAATAAAGATTACTCGATAATTCAGTCTTATCATTCAGCCATAAATTACCATCTAAAGTCGCCATAAAAAAAGCATTGCTAGTTTTATCAGGCTTGGTAAAAATAGCAGTACGGTCGATTGCTTCAAGCTCTGTAGGAATCGTACCATTACCAATAAGGCTACTATCAGCCCCAGCTAAGGTTAAATTTAATTGCCCCGAATCCGTCCGCCAACTTAAAGTTCCTAAGCCATTAAACACCTGGCTAGGCGAGTGGTCGCGCCAGCCATTTTCTTGGAAGTGTTGTAAATCTAAAAAATAAGCGAACTTATCATTATTCCATCCACTGGTAATTTCTTCATTATGTCGCCCCCAAGAACCCCCACTGACTGTTAATGTGTGTTCTGGTGCCGTAAAACCTGTTTTAGTTTGCATGGCAATGGCACCACCTAAACTATTCAGTCCATAAGCGGGATTTGCGCCAGACTGTAGACTCATCGTGTCAATAGCGCCTTTAGGAATGAGATCCCAATGCACGGTATCGCCAAAAGGCTCATTAAATCGAATACCGTTCACATAAACAGACAGCCCTTGAGATAAGCCCATTAAAGGAGAAACAGTAAAACCTCGATATTGAATATCAGGTTGCATGGGGTTATTTTGTGCGTCATTAATGGTCACACTGCCCATATATTTGTTCATATACTCTGCAACAGACAAGTTTTGCGATGCCTCTAAATCTTCTGCTGTCATTACTTGAACGTTACCGGCAATTTTATCCCGAGACATAGCTGTCCCTAGTGGTGTCGTATTAATTGCAGTAATCGTTTCTAGTTGAATGGGTTTTTCTTTCTTGGTAATTTCTTCCGCATGCACGCCCGAGAATGCGAGCAGCGACAAAGTGCTGGCTTGGATTATTTTATAGCTCATCTAGGTTTATCTTTCCACTGTATGAATTGTAGGGAAATTTTACCTAATTTGAAAACCAGAAAATATAGGAATTTTTCCCGAATTTCCTTTGCAATCTCTGCTTAACTGAAGTTACGTACTGTTGGCTACAAATGAATAAGTATTTTATATGATCTTATTTTTAAATGATTAAAACGCCGACTTTAAACTTTCATTTTTTGAATATGCGTAACATCAATGTTTAAGTTGATTAGAACTTATCTCTATTATTACTGCTGCAGCTCCTTTATTAGCGTCAACGCTTTATGCCTTTGCGCATAAATAATATCCACTGATCTTTGCAGCTCAATAACTTTCTCTGAATCAGCACATTCACTAATTTCATTCTTTATCTTGAGTTCTTTTTGTTTAAGCAACGTCAACACTTCTTTTATTTCATCAATATTTGCCAATTTTTCTTTTTTACCGGCATCAAAAAAGTGCTGTAATTTTTCCATCAATTTTTTCTTTTTCACCTACGCCCCCTTTAAAACTTCATCTAGCTCATTATCATCTAAAGCAATGCTGCGCTCCGCTTCTGATAGCTTATACTCTTGAATAACAAAAATAGTTTCTGCCATATCAACTAAATGCCTTTTTATCGCGTACATATAAGCACTGTCATTAATTAACGATGTCCCTGCTGCTGCAGTAATTTTATGCTCACGAATTAACTGGTCAATTTGCTCGTTCATCGCTGCATCTTGTTCTTTAATTTTCACTTTAAATACATCAAAAGATAAAACAGCCGTTTCTGCTTCATCAGACTCCATTTGCAAACGAAATACATCCAACTCCCTCAATAATTCAGCAATTTGGTAACGAATTTTGTAATATTCCTGCTGAATAAAAGTATTTTTAGAGGAGTTCATAAGCAATAAATTATGCTGTAACTGTTTGCAATCTTTAATTGCCTCAACAATATGTCGGTTCGCCTCTCTTAGCCAGTAAAGCTTTCCTGATTGCTTCATTTCCCAAGTAAATGAAGCTTGGCTGATAAAAGCAATCACCTCACTATAAATATCTTTTATATGATTTTTATAAGCTTTATCGACATCATAAACGGCTATTTTTTCATTAATATGTAATAAGCCATGCAAATCTTTTTCAGAAAACACTCTAACACTCGAAAGCCCCAGTGTTTTTAAAATAATATGGCTCGCATGCCGGTAAAGCCGTACTGTTTCTTTATGTACAGCCAATACAACCGTATCTGGAAACTTCATCGCCTCATCATTAAGATACTTAGGTCTATCAATTTGTACTTGCTCACCCTTCAATAAGCGCTCAATCTGATGCACTAATAAATCAATGAAAGGTAGCATAATAACAATACCCGCTAGATTGAATAAACTATGAAAAATAGCCAATTTTAAAGTTGCATCATTGGCAGCTATATTCATTGCACTGGCGATACTATCGACCATGTGCATAAACTGCTCTAACATGAAAATGGCAATAATAGCCGTCACTAGATTAAATAATAAATGGGCAACCGCCAAACGCTTCCCTGTAATATTCGCACTCATGGAGCCAATAATGGCAGTCACCGTTGTCCCTATGTTTGACCCAATCGCCAAGGCTAAAGCATTTTCATAAGTAATTTGTTGTACCGATAAAGCAGTAATAATCAATACCATGGCCGCATGACTAGACTGCATAATTACCGTCATACCAATGCCAATTAATGTAAAAACAAATAAACCTTTTATTCCCGTTAAAGCATACTCAGCTAAATTAATAGTATCTCGGAAGGTATCAAAGCCTTCTTTCATATAGTGTATGCCTAAAAACAAGAAGCCCATTCCGGCTAAAATAGAGCCTACTGCCTTTAATGCTTTGTTTTTTTGAAAGACTAACAGTATGCCAAAAATTAACATCGGCATGGCATAAGCCGCTATTTTTACTTTTAAACCCAAACCGGCAATTAACCATGCGCCCGTTGTTGTGCCTAAATTAGCACCAAAAATAATACCAATCCCTGCGGCTAAGTCTAAAATACCCACACTTAAAAATGAAATGGTGATTACAGTTACCAGTGAGCTTGATTGCATCAACGTGGTGGACACCATGCCAAACATCAGACTTTTCCAACGCTTATTCGTGCTGACTCGTAGAATCCGCTCTAAAGTTCCCCCGGTAAAGCCTTGGAAGCCTTGCTCCAAAAAAAGCATACCAAAAAGAAAAATAGCAACACCCGCTGCAATTTGGCTAAAATCGGGGCTGAGCCATAAGCCATAAGCTAAAAAAAGTAAGCTGCTACAAAATATTAGTTTCTTAATCATCAAAATTATCTAAGTTAGACCGGTATTTAAATTATAACCCGAATCAATACAGACTTATTTCGCGGTATAATTAAAACTCAGTTTTCTGCCTTCCCACCATTCCTACTTATCACTATATGAGCACTGAATTTAAAAGCATTGGTATTTTTGGCAAACATAGTGACCCTAAAATTGCCCAAACATTAGCAGCTCTTTACCAGCATTTAAAGCCACAATATGAATTGATGCTTGACCCTAGTAGTGCGCCTTTGATCAGCGATTTTTCAGGAAAAACTCACCCCATAGAAGATTTAGCACAGCATTGTGATGTGCTGATTGCTGTAGGAGGAGATGGTACTTTTTTAACAGCAGCACGCGCTGCAGCGGGATGCAATACGCCACTAATTGGCATTAATTTAGGCCGTCTTGGCTTTTTAGTGGATATTTCCCCTAAAGAAGTCATCACTAAATTAAGCGCTATTTTGCAGGGGCAATACCGTAAAGAACAACGCTTTTTACTGCATACTAAAATTATCCGTGAACAAACAATCATTCACGAAGAAACCGCTGTTAATGAGGTGGTTATTCACCGTTGGGTGACGCCTAGTATGATTGAATTAAAAACCAGTATTAATGGCGTTTACCTAAATACTCAGCGTTCAGATGGCTTAATTATCTCCACACCAACAGGCTCAACCGCTTATGCGCTGTCTGCTGGCGGGCCGATCATTCACCCCTCTCTGAATGCTTTATTGCTAGTGCCACTCAACCCACACACCTTATCTAATCGCCCAATTGTTGTTGATGGCTCTTCTGAAATTGAAATCAACTTTGTCAAAACAAAAGAGGTGAATGCCCAAGTCACCTGCGACCATATCGCCATTCCTGGGGTATTAATCAGTGATACAATTTTAATTAAAAAAGATCCTAAAACGATTACCATTCTTCACCCTGAAGGCCATGATTTTTTTCATTCTTTACGCCATAAACTTAACTGGAGCAGCGGCTACCCTTCTTAAAGTTAGCCCTTAATTATGCTACAAAACATTACCATTCTTAACCTTGCTGTTGTTGATGCTTTAGATTTAAACCTTGATGCTGGCCTCTCTGTTTTAACAGGAGAAACAGGTGCAGGAAAATCTATCCTGTTAACTGCCATTGGCCTTGCTTTAGGTGCTAGAGCGGATGCCGCTTATATTCGCCCTAATTGCCCACGTGCTGAAATTAATCTTTCCTTTGATTTAAGTGATGCCCCCGATGCGCAAACATGGCTAGAAAACAATGAGTTTGATAATAGCGAAAAACAGTGTTTAATTCGCCGAACTCTGCGCCAAGATGGAAAATCTAAAGCCTATATCAATGGCCGCCCCGCTACTTTACAATCACTTAAATTATTAAGCTCTCAGCTAATAGAAATTCATGGCCAACACGCGCACTTAACCTTATTAGATAGCGCAGAACAAGCTGGATTAATTGATAATTTCGCCAAGAATTCTGACTTATTAGATGATATTAACCAAGTCTATTTACAATGGCGGGCTGATTCTCATGAGCTAACAGCCTTAATAAAATCATCTACCGAACAAAGTAACCAAGAAGATTTATTTACCTACCAGCTGAATGAACTGCAAGAGTTAGATTTAGAAAACTACGATTATGACGCGTTGATTGCTGAGCACACTCAACTGGCAAATTTAGAGGAAATTTTAAACAGTGGACAACAGCAGCTAGATTTACTATCTGATAACGAGCAAGTCTCAGCGAATCAATTAATTAATCAAAGTATTAGTGCCATTAGTGATTTAATTCCGCTAGCCAAAGATTTAACCGAACCACATAGTCTTTTGATTGAAGCACAAATTCAAATTGATGAAGCTACCCAACAATTGCGCCATTTTTTAGAATCACAAGAATTAGACCCGCAACGCTTACAAACATTAGACTCTCAAATTGGTATCATCCAAAACCTATCCCGCAAGCACCATGTCAGCCCCGAAGAATTGCCCGATGTTGCCGCTAGCCTCAGACAAAATTTAGATGGCTTAAGTCACAGCAGTGAGCGCATCGATAGTTTAAAAATACTAGTGGAACAACAAACAAAACAATATTTCGTTTTAGCCGCAGAACTGAGTGCCGTCCGCATTAAAGCAGCAAAAAAATTATCCGGGCTTATTTCAGAAATGATTAAAGAGCTTGGTATGCCACAGGGTGAATTCAGCATTAGCGTTGAGCCTCAAGCTATCGAACAGCCCAAAGTAAATGGTGTTGATAAAATCGAATTCTTAGTCAGCGCCAACAAAGGCTTGCCACTGCGCCCACTTGCCAAAGTCGCTTCGGGCGGTGAGCTATCTCGTATCAGTTTAGCCATTCAAGTCACCACTTGCCACGATACCAGCGCAGCCACGATGATCTTTGATGAGGTTGATTCAGGTATCGGTGGCGGTATTGCTGAAATTGTCGGACAAAAATTGCGCACCCTAGGAAATACCACACAAGTGCTCTGTGTCACCCACCTTCCCCAAGTCGCCACCCAAGCGCATCAACACTTATTTGTTTATAAAGATAGTAGCAATGAAATGACCACCTCTAATGTTCGCTCTTTATCGACTGAGCAGCGTATAGAGGAAACAGCAAGAATGTTGGGGGGAGTTAATATTACCGACTCCACATTAGCGCATGCGAAAGAGATGCTAATGCTGGGCATGCGGAATTAAGCATTTCTTTTACTGCTCTGAACTCCAGCAGTAAAAATACGCCAGCGTTATGGGCTGCTATAAGCTATGATTACCAATGAATCATATTGAGAACCAAGGTATTTATTATGTCCACTGAAGCATTTACTGTTAGAGCAGAATCGAACATTGTACACCAACTTGATCATATGGCAGGATCACTGGATAGATCACGTAATTATTTAGTAAATCAGGCTATTCAAGAATACTTGGAAACCCATGCTTGGCAAATCGAAAAAATCACCCAAGGAATAGAAGCAGCTGATCGTGGTGAATTAGTCGAGCATAATCAAGTTATGCAAGAAATGGACGCATTGATTGAACAAAAATTCACAAATAAAGCGTGAAAATCGTCTGGACTGAACCTGCTCGTCAAGATTTAAGGGGAATTTTTGAATACATCGCAGAAAAAAACCCTGGAGCTGCTCGCACTTTGCTTGCTGAAATTAAAGGCCGCGTAACTGTATTACAAAACAACCCTCAATTAGGCCGTAAAGGACATATTGAAGGTACGAGAGAATTAGTTTTGTCAGGTACGCATTACCTCTTACCCTATCGAGTTAAAAACCAACAAATTCAAATTTTAGCTGTTTTCCATACATCAAGAGAAAGCTATGTTAAACATATCCAATACCATCTCTATTCCTGAGCATGAACTTGATATTTCGGCCATTAGAGCTCAAGGCGCGGGTGGACAAAATGTTAATAAAGTCTCCTCTGCTATTCATTTAAGGTTTGATATTAACGCTTCATCACTGCCTGAGTTTTACAAACAACGCCTACTAAAATTGCGCGATAAACGTATTACAAAAGAAGGTATTGTGATTATTAAAGCTCAAAAATTTCGCACTCAAGAAAAAAATCGAGAGGATGCGCTGGAGCGTTTAAAAGACATGATTCAACAAGCCGCTACTGTACAAAAAACCAGACGAGCCACTAAGCCGACTAGAGGCTCGCAAAAAAGAAGAATGGATAAAAAAACACAGCGTAGCCAGACCAAAGCGTTAAGGGGGAAAGTGACTGATGATTGATAAAGAAATAATATTAATTATCAATCATTACGCCAAGTTTTTATGAGAAAGCTGTACTTTTTAAGCTCAGCGTTTTCCGGCATTGATTAACATGACTTAGCATAGGTGATTATCTTAAGGTGGAAAACGCTGCGCTATTCCACCCTACGGCTCACTCACGTTCAAACAAGCAATATTTCACCGCTCCTGCTTTTTTACTTTTCAGTAAGGTCCAGTTATCTGGCGCATCATCTAAATCTAGCTGCTTTTCAATTTCTATATAAATTTTCGCCCCTGCTGCTAACCAACCTTTATCTTCTAGCCAATGCAATGATTGCATCGCTAAGCCTTTACCAAACGGAGGGTCTAAAAAAACTAAATCAAAGGCTTGTGCATCCCCTGATAAATAACGAAAAACATCATTCTGCACAATTTTAATCATCGACGCTGACAATAACACGGTATTTTCTTTTAGCTGCCGACAGGCCTGTGCATTCAGCTCTACTTGTACCACTTCTTTCGCACCACGAGAGGCGGCTTCAAAACCTAAAGCACCACTACCTGAATATAAATCTAAACAGCGACTACCGAGAACATCATATTGCAGCCAATTAAATAAAGTCTCGCGTACTCTTGCAGGTGTTGGTCTCAGTCCTTCAATATCAGGAAAGGAAAGGTTCCTACCGCGCCATTCACCGGCAATTATTTTTACTTTATTACTCATTGATTCAAGCGATTTTCAATAATACTAGCAACAACACTTGGGTCTGCCAGTGTTGATGTATCGCCTAAGCTATCGACTTCGTTTGCGGCTATTTTGCGCAAAATACGGCGCATGATTTTTCCTGAGCGTGTTTTCGGCAAGTTAGCTGAAAATTGAATTAAATCAGGGCTGGCAATGGGGCCAATATCCGCACGCACCATTTTGACTAGTTCTTGTTTTAACTGATCCGACCCTTCTGTGCCAACATGTAGCGTGACATAAGCATAAATGCCTTGCCCTTTAATATCATGCGGATAACCGACTACCGCTGATTCTGCGACTAACGGGTGCTCATCTAAAGCAGATTCAACTTCCGCTGTGCCCATTCGGTGTCCAGACACATTAATAACATCATCAACACGCCCGGTAATCCAGTAATAGCCTTTTTCATCACAACGCGCACCATCCCCCGAGAAATAATAGCCGGGATAATTTTTAAAATACGTATCAATAAAGCGCTGGTGATCACCATAAATGCTACGTGCTTGACCAGGCCAAGGGCGTTCTAAAACCAGCACACCTTCCGAACCATCAGTGAGCTTCTCGCCTTCATTGTTTAAAATAGCGGGCTGCACACCAAAAAATGGCCGTGTTGCAGAGCTTGGAATTAACTCCGTCGCGCCAGGAAGTGGAGTAATTAAAATACCCCCTGTTTCTGTTTGCCACCACGTATCAACAATCGGGCAATTTTTCTTACCCACTAAGTCGTAATACCATTCCCATGCTTCAGGATTAATTGGCTCACCTACCGAACCTAGCACTCTCAAACTACTACGCTCTGTGCTTTCAAGGAATTCATCGCCTAGCGCCATTAAGGCACGCAAAGCGGTTGGCGCTGTATAAAAAATATTCACTTGATGTTTATCAATCACCTGCCAAAAACGGCTAGCATCGGGATAAGTCGGCACGCCTTCAAACAACAAAGTGGTTGCACCATTACATAAAGGCCCGTAAATCATATAAGTATGACCGGTAATCCAGCCTATATCAGCTGTACACCAGTAAACTTCGCCTTCTTGATAGTCAAAAATATATTTATGCGTCATCGCCGCATATAATAAATACCCCCCCGTTGTATGCACTAAACCTTTTGGTTTACCTGTTGAACCCGAGGTGTACAAAATAAACAAAGGATCTTCTGCATCCATCCATTCAGGTTCACACTCTGTCGATGCCGTTGCCATTGCATCCTGATACCAAGTATCACGCTGCTCATCCCACGCAACCGTATTGCCTGAATTTTTAATCACGACCACACTTTGCACGCAAGCGCAGTCTGCAACAGCTTTATCAACGGTTGCTTTAATCGGGATTAATTTACCGCCGCGGTAGCCTTCATCTGCACACACGACAAGCTTACAATCGGAATCATTAATACGGTCTTTTAACGCCTCAGCAGAAAAACCACCAAATACAATTGAATGCACCGCACCAATACGCGTACAGGCTAAAATAACCGCTGCTGCTTCAATCACCATCGGCAAATAAATACACACACGGTCGCCTTTTTGCACGCCCTGCGCTTTTAAAACATTCGCGAACCGGCAAACTTCTTGGTGCAGCTCTCGGTAAGTCATTTTTTTATCTTGAGTTGGGTCATCTCCTTCCCAAATTAACGCTGTCTGCTCTGCTCGATTAGCTAAATGTCTATCTAAACAATTGACGCTGACATTTAACTTTGCCCCTGAAAACCAACTAATTTCACCTTTTGGGTAATCATACTCCAGCACTTTATCCCAAGGTTTTTCCCAATCTAAAAACTGCTCAGCTTGCTGCGCCCAAAAAACATCCGGTTCTGCTATCGATTGCTGATATAAAGCTAAATATTGCTCATTATTAATATGCGCATTTTTAGCAATATGTGCTTTGACAGGGTGAGTTTCATGTTCATAAGTCTGGTGTGCGGTCATAGCGGGTCATTACTTTTTAGTGAAATAAAGGTAAGTAGGTAAGCATCATTAAATTAACATTCTGTAGGATGGGTAGAATGAAATGCCTGCTTTTTAGGCATGCAATGAAACCCATCAATGTGGTGACAAACGATGGGTTTCGCAAAAAAGATACTCTACCCATCCTACTTAGCGTCTATCTTAGGGGATTCGGCGGTTTATTAAAAGAACCCTAATGGATTAATATCATAGCTCACCAACATATTTTTAGTTTGCTGATAATGATCAAGCATCATTTTATGAGTTTCACGCCCAACACCTGATTTTTTATAACCACCAAATGCTGCATGCGCAGGATAATGGTGATAACAATTTGTCCAAACACGCCCCGCTTGAAGGCCGCGCCCCATACGGTAAGAAAGATTCATATCACGTGTCCATACCCCCGCACCTAAACCAAATTCAGAATCATTAGCAATTTCCAGCGCTTCTGCTTCGTCTTTAAAGGTGGTCACTGAGACCACTGGGCCAAAAATTTCTTCCTGAAAAATACGCATTTTATTATGCCCCTTCATAACCGTCGGTTGAATATAATAGCCTTCACCATACTCTCCATCTAATCGTGCTACCTCTCCACCGATTAAAACCTCTGCGCCTTCCTGCTTACCAATTTCAACATATTCCAAAATTTTATCGAATTGTTGTTTTGAAGCTTGCGCACCCACCATAGTTTCTGTATCCAATGGGTTTCCTCGAATAATTTGGCTGGCGCGTTCAATCACTTTAGCAATAAACGCATCATAAATAGATTCTTGGATTAATAAACGCGAAGGACAACTACAAACTTCTCCTTGGTTAAAGAAAGCCAATACTGCGCCTTCAACAGCTTTACTGACAAACTCTTCTTCTTGGTCTAAAACATCGGCAAAAAAGATATTCGGTGATTTACCACCTAACTCAACCGTAGAAGGAATAATATTATCCGCCGCACACTTCAGGATATGTGAACCAACGGGTGTAGACCCTGTAAAAGCAATTTTAGCAATACGTGTACTAGTCGCCAATGCTTGCCCTGCTTCCTTACCAAAACCATTAACAATATTCACCGTACCAGCTGGCAATAAATCTCCAATCACTTCCATTAAAATCAAAATAGAAACGGGCGTTTGCTCAGCAGGCTTCATGACCACACAGTTCCCTGCTGCTAATGCAGGTGCTAACTTCCAACAAGCCATTAACAAAGGAAAGTTCCAAGGAATAATTTGCCCGACAACCCCTAGTGGCTCATGAAAATGATAGGCCACAGTATTTTCATCTATTTCACCAATCGACCCTTCTTGCGCACGAAGACAACCCGCAAAATAACGAAAATGATCCACTGCTAAAGGCACATCTGCCGCTAAAGTTTCGCGTACAGCTTTACCATTATCCCAAGTTTCGGCCACCGCTAAAGTTTCTAAATTCTCTTCCATGCGATCCGCAATTTTCAATAGAAGATTAGAGCGTTCTGTCACTGATTTTTTACCCCAAGCATCTTTAGCCTGGTGCGCAGCATCTAAAGCAAGTTCAATATCTTCAGCCGTTGAACGTGGAATTTCACAAAACTCCTGACCATTGACGGGACTCAAGTTATTAAAATATTGCTCCTGAACGGGTGCCACCCATTCTCCGCCAATAAAATTACCATAACGTGTCTTAAATTCGACTTTGCTGTCAGCTTGATTCGGTGCTGCGTAGATCATACTTATTACTCCAAATAGAACAATCGTTCAAAAATTAAGTTAAAGATAGCCTCTCACTATCGGAAATTTATTAAGGTTATTTTTGCAAAGCAGACAAAGTAACCTTATTGATACTTTCTAATATTTCTCTGTTAGGGTTGACCTTCCCAACGACCAACAGCCCTTGCATGCTACTGGTCAAAAACAAAGCCATCGACTTTAAGTCGACCTTTTCAGATATCTCAGCCTTATCCTGTGCACGTTTTAATACTTTATAAAAGCCTTTTTCCAGAGAATTCAGCAAATAAAGTATATATTTTTGCGTGGCCTCATCGCGCAAACCTCGCTCAATTGCTGAGTTAGTCACTAAACAGCTACTTAAAGGGCCTGCCGTCATTAAATGCTCTACTAATTGCGCAAAAAATAAAGCCAATGATTCTAATGCAGATGGCTGACTGTCCAAAATATCTAGAAATTGCTGCACCACCACCTGACCATACCTTTCTAGTGATTTTAAAAAAAGCTGCTGTTTATTGCCAAAGGTTGCATACAAACTGCCACGGCGAATTCCCATCGCTTCTACAAGGTCATTAATTGAAGTGGCTTCATAGCCTTTCTCCCAAAAAACGGCGACAGCTTTATCTAATGCTTCATCGGTTACAAATGCTTTAGGTCTTGCCATGATGCCTTTTACCTCCGAAGAAAAATTAGCCTAGAAATTTAATTTAGTCATGATAATTTATTATGGAACGATAAGTCAAAAACTATTTTCAAGCCAACTCCTCCTTAAAAATAATAGGCTTAGTAAAACAAAAAAATAGTTCAAGTAAGCACTTAGGCAAAAACTTCATAAATAAACCCATTAAAACAGCAAGCTATTAGAAATAATTAACTTCCCACCCCAGTGTACTAATCAATATAAAAAACAGATGATAACATCAATATTAGTACATATTAATTCTCTGTATTTTAGGTTTTTTCAAACTCTCCTTTTTCGTACTGCTCTTTTCTAAGTTTGCTACAACTCCATTTTTATTCCTCCCGTTATTTCCTTCGCTAATAGCAGTGAATAGGTCTTTAATACGATTTTATTTTTAAACGATTAAAATGCCAACTTTAGACTTTCATTTTTTGAATATGCGTAACATCAGTTAATCAGTGTATTTTTATCACCGCTATAGTGAACTTTTGCTAAAATGAGTTCAATTTTTTACTATCCGTATAAGACAAAATTTATGACGAATTTCTCACTCACAGCCATCTCCCCTATCGACGGCCGCTACGCAAGCAAAGTCGAAGCCTTACGCCCTATTTTTAGTGAATATGGTTTGATTCGTTTTCGCGTACAAGTTGAAGTGCGCTGGTTACAAGCGTTAGCACAGCATAATCAGATTACTGAAGTTCCTAATTTTAGCTCTACTGCTAATCAATTATTGGATGCAATTATTTCTGATTTTTCAGAGTCGGATGCACAGCGCGTTAAAAATATAGAGCGCACCACAAATCATGATGTAAAAGCTGTTGAATATTTCTTAAAAGAAAAAATTGCTGATAATGCAGAACTTAATGCCGTCAGTGAGTTTATTCATTTTGCTTGTACTTCGGAGGATATTAATAATTTGTCTTACGCTTTAATGTTGAAGGAAGGCCGTACAGCTATTACGCCACAAATGATTGAGTGTATTGATGCACTAAAAAGTTTAGCAAAAGATAATGCCGCACAACCAATGTTATCACGTACTCATGGGCAATCAGCCAGCCCAACTACCGCGGGTAAAGAGTTTGCTAATGTGGCTGCGCGTATGGATCGCCAGCTAGTGCATTTTGATAAAGTAGAAATTTTAGGCAAAATTAATGGTGCTGTAGGTAACTACAATGCACATGCTGTTGCATACCCTGATATTGACTGGCAAGGATTTTCTAAAAACTTTGTAGAATCCCTAGGCTTAACGTGGAATCCATACACCATTCAGATTGAACCACATGACTATATTGCTGAATTTTTTCATGCCTTATCGCGCTTCAACACTATCTTATTAGATTTTGACCGCGATATTTGGGGTTATATTTCACAAGGTTTCTTTAAACAAAAAACCATTGCGGGTGAAATTGGCTCATCAACGATGCCACATAAAGTTAACCCGATTGATTTTGAAAACTCAGAAGGCAACATTGGTTTAGCCAATGCTTTATTTCATCATTTAGCGGAAAAATTACCTGTTTCTCGTTGGCAACGTGATTTAACTGATTCTACTGTTTTGCGTAACATTGGCGTCGGTATTGCACATACCAGTATTGCGATTCAAGCGACATTAAAAGGTATTTCCAAATTAGAAATTAATGCCACTGTGATAGAGGCAGACCTAGATAACAATTGGGAAGTTTTAGCTGAACCGGTACAAACGGTTATGCGCCGTTACGGTATTGAAAAGCCGTATGAGAAGTTAAAAGAACTCACCCGTGGCAACCGTATTGATGCTGCTGGCATGCAAGCTTTTATTGAAACTTTAGATATGCCAGATGAAGCAAAACAAGAACTAATTAAATTAACACCACGCAGTTACACGGGGTATGCAGAAAAATTAGCGACTGATATTTAGTCAATATGCCTTAATATAATAATGCAAACATAAATCGCACAATAAGTTTATGTTTGCATCTAGCTTAAAATCTCTGCTACATTAACTCTAATGATTTTATTTTTAGGATGAAAATATGAAATGTTTAATCACTGACGACAGCAAAATGTCATTAATGATGCTCAACAAAATTATCGGGACAGCACACCCTGATTGGGAAATATTTAAAGCACAAGATGGTCAGCAAGCCATTGATATTGCGAAAGATCAGGAGTTAGACTTAATACTTCTCGATTTCAATATGCCCAATATGAACGGTGGCGAAGCAGCAAAGATTTTAAGACCTCAATTTCCTGATGCCAAAATTGCTTTTTTAACCGCTAATGTACAAGAAGCAATCCAGAATTTAGCCGTAGAACTAAAAATCGATTTTATTCCCAAACCTATTACTGAGGCTAAAATTTTAAAATATGTCGGATAAAGAAGCTGTTTTAGATGATTTTTTTGTCGATGCCGTTGCGGAAGTTCTCAATGTAGGCATGGGAAGTGCTGCGGCATCATTAAGTGAAATGATATCTGATGAAGTTAAACTAAGCGTACCTGGGGTTGAGTTTGTTAGCCGTTTAGATGCCACTAAAATTATTGGCGGCAAAGCAAAAAACAATGTTAGCGGCGTACACCAAAACTTTCAAGGTTCATTTGGAGGAGATGCTATGCTGCTTTTCCCCGAAGACCAAAGCTTAGAATTAGTCAGAGCTGTTTTACAGCAAGATAATATGACTTTAGATGACTTAACAGACATGGAACAAGAGGCCATGACTGAGATTGGCAATGTTATCTTAAATTCTTGCTTATGCAGTATGGCTGATATGTTTAGCCAAGAAATTCAAGGTGAAATACCTGAGTTTGTAAAAGGCTCTTTAAAGCAAGTATTTTCAGCAGAGGGCGGTTTAGAACATACTGAAGCTATTGTTTTATTACTTAATATGGATTTCGCTGTTGAAACAAAAAATATCCAAGGTTATGTCACGTTTTTAATGGATGTTGAGTCAGTTCAACAATTCAAGAAAACCATAGAAGACATGCTAGGCATGTAAGTATTGATGCCATTAAATAGTTGCCCTGACCTTCCAAATATTGATTTAAATACTTCTGCTCCAGAAGTATTTAAATCAATATTTTCAAGAAGTGAACTGGGCTTAATTATTATTAGCGATAGCCTTAATATTGTCGAATGGAACCCCTGGTTTACAAAGAATTGCGGCATTGACATCACTGAGGCACAAGGAAAAAACATAATAGAACTATTTCCAATTCTGGAAAAAAGCAGCACCATGCGCGGTATTAACTCAGCAATAAATAATGGTATGTCTTCCGTTATTTCTCATACACTAAACAAAAAACCCTTCCCTTTATTCAATCACCTTAACCAAGCCATACAGCACCAAATTACGATAAAACCTTTAATGCTAGAGGATAATAAGCGTTTTTGTTTAGTGCAAATAATGGATATTAGCGCTAATGTTAATAGAGAAAGGCAACTTATTGAGCAAGTTAAAGAAAATAAAGCTATTTCAAATAAGCTTGCCGAAGAAAAAGAGCGTGCACATGTTACCCTCAACTCTATTGCTGATGCGGTAATTACCACCGATAAAGAAGGCAATGTGTTATTTATGAACCCCGTTGCTGAAATTTTAACGGGTATTTACGAAGAAGATGCTCGGAATAAGAATGTTTCTAATTTTTATAAAATAGTACACGAAAGCTCCAAAAAACCTATTCCCTGCCCCGTTACAAGTTGCCTTGAAAAACAAGATATTATTGCCAATGAAACCGACCACTGCCTTCTTAGAGGAAATGACTACCTATCAATAACAGACTCAGTTGCACCTATTTTAGATAGTAGTGGAAAAATTCAAGGCGCAGTTCTTGTTTTTAGAGATGTCACTCATTCTCGCTCACTCTCTGCTGAATTAAACTGGCAAGCCCTGCATGACCCCTTAACTAGCTTAGCTAACCGGCGTCAGTTTGAATCTAAAATGAAAGATTTATTGGAAAGGTCACGGCTAGATAGCTTATTACATCACCTGCTATATTTAGATTTAGATCAATTCAAAGTCGTTAATGACACTTGCGGGCATGATGCGGGGGATGAGCTTTTAAAGCAAATTAGTGCAGCTCTAGGGGACTCATTACGGAAAACTGATTTATTCGCACGTTTGGGTGGTGATGAATTTGGTATTTTATTAGAAAGCTGTGATGCAGAACATGCCCTAGGAATTGCTAATACCTTACGTCAGATTGTGGAAGATTTTCGTTTTGGCTGGAAAACTCAGTCCTTTAAAATTGGTGTTAGCATTGGTATTGCATCAATAACAGGTAGTGAAGCAAAATCATCTGAAATTTTAAGTGCTGCTGATGCAGCATGCTACACAGCAAAAGAGAATGGCCGCAACCGCGTTCACTTTCATCAATTAAATGCCTCAGCTTCATCCGAACACCAGCAAGAAATGCAGTGGGTTTCTCGCTTACACACCGCATTAGACAACAATGATTTTGAGCTTTATTTACAACGCATACAAAATATAGAGACTTTAAGCTCACCTTCAGCACATTATGAAGTGTTATTACGCATGGTTGATAGAAGTGGAAAGCTTATCCCTCCCGGTGCCTTCCTTCCTGCTGCCGAACGATTTAACCTTATTAGCAGCATTGATCAATGGGTGATAGATAATGTATTTAAGAAATTACAGCATTTAAATAAAGCAAATAAATTACCCGATAAGCTGATGATTGCCATTAATTTATCGGGGCTTTCCATGGCAAACGACACATTACTACAAAGGTTAACTGACTTGCTGGATAGCTCTGCGATTCCTGCTAGCTATTTTTGCTTTGAAGTCACTGAAACAGCCGCTATTTCTAATTTAACTAAAGCAACCGAATTTCTGCAGCAATTACGCTCTAAAGGCTGCAAAATAGCACTAGATGATTTTGGTAGTGGCTTATCCTCTTTCGCCTATTTAAAAGAACTACCGGTGGATTATTTAAAAATCGATGGCTATTTTGTTAAGGATATTGCTGTTGATAGTATTGATAAGGCCTTCGTTGAATCTATTAACCAAATTGGTCAGGTTATAGGTCTAGAGACAATTGCTGAATTTGTAGAAGACCAAGCTATATTAAATATCTTAACTGAACTTGGGGTTAATTATGCTCAAGGATATGGCATTCATAAACCCACTGCTTTTGATGATGTATTTAATTAACTGATGTTACGCATATTCAAAATTTGCTAAGCTAAAAGGGAGTCCACGAAACACACGCACTTAGCAAAGGCACTCTGTAGAATGCGGCAAAGCGTAGCGTGCCCATCTTGCGGTGTGATGGGCACGGGATAAAGCCCCTT
>JAQRMR010000082.1 GCA_028599115.1 Methyloprofundus sp. | reverse complement strand
GAGCATCGCCCCTGCATGCTTCTAGCAGGGGGAGGGCTATGTTTTTCGCATCATGGATTCCCGATAAGAGATTTCGGGAATGACGATTTTGACGTTTAACTGAGTATCAGTGGAGGAGGTAAGTTATATTACGACTCACCTTTTTCCTGTTCTTCTTTTTCATCTAATACACGATTAGTAATATTAGACATACATTCTAAATAGCTTTCAGAATAAATCATGTGTGCATCAGCTAGGCCTTTTGCAGAACCAAAACTTTCACGTAACTCATTGAGAACTTCAGCTGGTTTTTCTGAAGTTTTTAATGAAATCATTTTTGTATAACCTTTGTAAGCCTCTTTTCTTCTTGGCTCAAAAGGTAGTGTGCCAGGCATTTCTTTAGAGGTTAAATCGACAATACAGGTAGCGATAGTGGCTGGGTCTATATGGTAGCTGCGAACATCCTCATCATTGCTAACTAAATCAAGAACAGTTTGGTGGTATTCATCTTTTTCTGAACAAGCGGCTAAGGTTAAAACGGAAAGGCTGATAAGGGCTAATTTTTTCATAGGTTTAATGATTATTTTTTAAGTGAGTCTATTTCAAGCATTGCATTTTTTATCCATGCTTCCGCTTCGTTATTAATTTCTTTGCTTTTACGGCCTTCTGCTGTAATTGCTGGGCCGATTTTTAGTTGAATAACACCTGCTTGCTTTAAAAAACTATTACGCGGCCAGAATTCACCTGCATTATGCGCAATGGGAATAATAGGGTAGCCTGTTCTTTGGGCAAGTAAGCTGCCACTGGCACTGAATTTCCCTTCTTCCCCTGGTGCCATTCGTGTCCCCTCCGGGTACATAACAATCCAAAAACCTTCTTTTAGACGTAAAGCGCCTTTTTTTAATAGTTGCGATAAGGCTTGTTTAGGGCTAGAACGGTCGATAGCAATAGGCTTTAAGGTTGCCATCGCCCAGCCCCAGAAAGGTAACCATAATAATGATTTTTTGAGTAACACACTTTGTGGGGGTAGTAGTGCCATTAAGGCGATAGTTTCCCAAGCTGATTGATGTTTGCATAAAACAATGGCATTTTCAACGTTGCTGAGATTTTCTAAACCAGTGACTTGATAACTTAAGCCGCAAATAAGCTGTGTTGCCGCTAAAACAAATCGCCCCCAAAGCGCAGCTAATTTAAAGTGTATACGGAAAGGAAGCAGGGAAAAAATTATCATTAAAACAGCAAAAATGAGGGTGCTTATTAATACTGTTAGCATTAATAAGGCAGATCGTAAATGCGTTAACAATGAGCTACTCGGATAAGATGAAGTTGCTTGCGTCATATAAGGTCTCAAAAATAGGGATGTTTAAATCAGGGTTGCTGAGTAATGTTTTTTCGCCATTGCCTGTTTTAACGAGTAGTGGTTTTGCTTTCGCGGAAAAACCTGCCTGTAGGTCACGTAAACTATCACCGATAAAGTAGGTGTTGCTTAAGTCGGCCGCGTAGTCTTTGGCAAACTGTAATAGCATACCTGCTTTTGGTTTGCGGCATGGACATTCTGCTGCGGGTAAATGCGGGCAATAATAAATATGACAGATTTCCCCGCCGGCTGCAGTAACTAACTGCTGCATTTTTAGGTGGATAGCAGTTAAATCCGCATCTGTATATAAACCACGAGCAACCCCTGACTGGTTAGTGATAACAACTATTTTATAGCCGGCTTGATGTAATCGAGCGATGGCTTGTAAACTATTTGGGATAGGCTGCCATTCATCGGGTGATTTAATAAAATCACCCGAATCACTATTAATAACGCCATCGCGGTCTAATAAAACAAATTTATCTGGCATTAGCTTTGTAGCTTAGATATATCCGCAATTTGTAAAAATAAGCTAGATAGTTTATTGAGCAGTGCTAAACGGTTGGCACGCAGCTCTAAGTCATCACACATAACCATCACATCATCAAAAAAGGCATCCACTTCTGCGCGTAAGCTGGCTAAACGGCCTAGTGCTTCGGGATAATTGTTTTCTTTGATTAGTGGTGCAATATCTTGCTCAGCTTGCTCTGCAGAGGCTAATAAAGTGATTTCCGCGGCTTCGATTAAGCCGCCTATTTGTTCTGCCGCTTTATTATCTGATTTTCTTAAGATATTGCTGATACGCTTATTGGCTGCTGCAAGACTAGCGGCTTCGGGTAATGCGCGAAAGCTTTGCACAGCTTGTAGGCGGCATAAGAAGTCATAAGGTTTTGCAGGCTTTACGGATAAGACCGCATCAAATTCATCCGCTGTAAAACCTTGATCTAAACAATAGCCTTTTAGGCGCTCGTAAATAAAGGTAATCACTAGGGTGCGAGTTTTTTCTGCATCAAACTCATGATTGAATTGTTGCAAGCTAAAGTCTAGGCATTCAATCATATTGAGTGGTAATTTATTCTCAATAATGGTGCGTAATATACCTAATGCAGCACGCCTTAAAGCATAAGGGTCTTTATCGCCTGTTGGGATTAAACCTGCGCTAAAAATTCCTGCTAAAGTATCAAACTTTTCTGCAATGGCTAAAGCTTGGCCAGTCGCTGTGGTAGCCGTTGAACTACCTGATTGCTTGGGCCAGTATTGTTCTTCTATTGCGCTGGCTACTTCAGGATTTTCACCGTCAGCGATAGCATAGTAGCGTCCCATTAAGCCTTGTAAGCTGCCAAACTCTTCGACCATATTAGTGACTAGGTCGGTTTTTGCAAGTTTTGCTGCGCGTGCTGCTAAATCGCTATCCACTTGCATTTTGTTGGCAATAAATTCAGCTAATGAGCCAACACGCTGTGATTTATCCGCCATGCTGCCTAGTTTTTTCTGGAAAACGATTTTTTCTAGCTGAGGGTAAAGCGTTTCTAGCGCATGCTTACGATCTTGATTCCAGAAAAATTCTGCATCGGCTAAACGCGGCATAATAACGCGCTCGTTCCCGTGTTGGATAGAGGCTGGATTGCTGCTTTCAATATTACTAAAAGTAATAAAGTGCGGTAATAACCCCCCTTGTACATTTTTAATAGGGAAATATTTTTGGTTGATTTGCATGGTGGTAATTAAAACTTCCACTGGCAAGTCTAAAAATCGAGCATCAAAATTTCCTGTAATAGGCACAGGGAATTCATTTAAAGCGGCGATTTCTTCGAGTAAATCCTGTTCAATATGAGCGATTCCATCGACAGCTTCAGCGGCTTTATGGGCGGCATCAGCAATCATAGTCTGGCGTTGATCAAAGCTTGGAATGACTTTTGCTTTGGCTAATAAAGTCGCTTCATAGCTTTCTGGCGATTCGATAGTCACGGCTTCAGGCGCATGAAATCGATGCCCAAAAGAGGTATTCCCCGTTGTTAAACCTAATATGTCGGTTTCAATAACTGCTTTGCCATACAGTAAAACAGCCCAATGAACAGGGCGCACAAATTCTGTATTGGAAGCGCCCCAACGCATGCGTTTAGCAATGGGTAATTGCGTGATGCTTTTACGAATAATATCGGGGATTAAAGCAGTGCTTGCTTGGCCTTTTATTTCTTGGGTAAAAGCCAGCCATTCACCTTTATCTGTTTTTAAGCGGCCCAATTGCTCAACGGTTGTTTTGCAGCTTCGTGCAAAGCCTTGGCAAGCTTTAGAGGGGGTGCCTTCATCGTCAAAAGCAGCTTGTACTGCCGGGCCACGTTTTTCCACGCTTTTATCGGCTTGCGCGCTTGCTAAATCTTTAATAAAAACGGCTAAGCGGCGTGGTGTTGCGTAAACAATGCATTCGCCAAAGCTTAATTCAGCTTCTTTTAAGCCTTGTTGAATGCCAGAAGCCAGTGCATTGCTTAATTTGCGTAATGAAGCGGGTGGTAATTCTTCGCAGCCTAGTTCAAATAATAAGTGTTCTGTCGCGCTCATTCGGCTGCTCCTGTTTCTTTTACTAATGGAAAACCTAAAGATTCACGACAGGCATAATAAGTTTCTGCAACTGCTTTAGACATGTTTCTTACACGTAATATATAGCGCTGACGCTCGGTGACTGAAATTGCGTGACGGGCATCTAATAAGTTGAACACATGAGAGGCTTTTAAAACCATTTCGTAAGCAGGTAAAGCGAGATTTTTTTCAATGAGTTTTGCGGAGTCGGCTTCGTAAGTATCAAAGCTGGCAAATAAGAAATCAACATTTGCATGGTCAAAATTAAACTCTGACATTTCCACTTCATTTTGGTGAAAGACATCGCCATAGGTGACCACAGAGCCATCTGGCGATTTTGCCCAGATTAAATCATAAACACTTTTAACGCCTTGAATATACATAGCGATGCGTTCTAGGCCATAGGTTAGCTCACCGGTTACAGGGCGACACTCTAACCCACCGACTTGCTGAAAGTAAGTAAATTGAGATACTTCCATACCATTGAGCCAAACTTCCCAGCCTAAGCCCCAGGCACCTAATGTAGGGGACTCCCAGTTATCTTCAACAAAACGAACATCATGTTCTAGCAAATCTAAACCAATATGGCGCAAAGAGCCTAAGTAAAGCTCCTGAATATTGTCGGGTGATGGCTTTAATATCGTTTGGAATTGGTAATAATGCTGTAAACGATTTGGGTTTTCGCCGTAACGCCCGTCGGTTGGTCGGCGAGAAGGCTGCACATAGGCCGCTTTCCAAGGCTCGGGGCCAATTGCGCGTAAAAATGTCGCGGGGTGAAAAGTACCTGCGCCAACTTCTAAATCTAAGGGTTGTAATAGCACACAACCTTGCTCAGACCAATAATTTTGCAGGGCAAGGATAAGACCTTGAAAAGTAGATAAATCGTTATTTAAACTAGACACAATATAAAGCGTTTTTTAAGCCATAAAATGCGTGCGATTATACCTTAAAGCATTGCTTTCATGTAAACCCATTCTAGGAGTAAATGGAATAGGTTTGGAGCGAAGCCTTCAGCCTTCAATAGAGGTCACGATTAATCAATAAAATTATGATAAACACAGAGTCATATAAATTTATTATTTTAGTTTTCTTATGCTGTTTTTTTTGCTAGTTTAGTGCTTTTATTTAGGCGCTTTAAACGGACTGGAAAGACATGGCGATTGAAATCGAACGTAAATTTTTACTGGCTAACGACAGTTGGCGCTCTGCCGTTTATAAGTCGGTTAATTATCGACAAGGTTATCTTAATAGTGACGCCAATAGTTCGGTAAGAATTCGAGTAAGTGATGATACGGCAAAAATTAATATAAAAAGTGCCACGATTGGTGCGCAGCGCAGTGAATATGAGTACGATATTCCTGCTGCTGATGCGCATGAGTTGTTAAGCACTTTATGCCATCAACCCTTAGTTGAAAAAGTACGCCACCTTGTCAGCATAGGCAAACATACCTGGGAAATTGATGAATTTGCAGGTGATAATCAAGGGTTAATTGTTGCTGAAGTTGAGTTGTCAGCAGTGGATGAAGTTTTTACTAAGCCAGAGTGGGTGGGCTTAGATGTGACGGAGGATGTTCGTTATTACAATAACCAACTTGCTAAGCATCCATACTCTAAGTGGTAGTGTTATTTTGCTGAGAGCATGATTTTTTCCCCATCGGTGTTCATTTTCAGGGATAATGTGGAGTTACTTACATTATCATTTAGTCCTTTACGCGCATGAAACAAAAGTTAGAATCTCTCTTATTGCTTGCTGTTAACACTTTAAAAGAAGAGGCAATATTAGCAAGTGATTTAAGTCCTAAGATTTCGATTGAGCGCGCCCGCGATCAACAATATGGTGATTTCGCAACAAACTTAGCCATGATGTTGGCTAAGCCTGCAAAAATGAACCCACGGCAGCTAGCAGAAAAATTAATTGCTGCGATACCTAGTGATGATGCCGTACTTAAAGTTGAAATTGCAGGCCCTGGCTTCATTAACTTTTTTATTGATCCTAACGCGCAGTATCAAATTATTAGTCATATTCATGAGCAGGGTGCTAAGTATGGCCTAAGTGATTTTGGGCAAGGTAAAAAAGTACAAGTTGAATTTGTTTCTGCTAACCCAACAGGGCCTTTGCATGTAGGCCATGGGCGAGGTGCTGCGTATGGTTCTGCGGTAGCTGATTTATTATCTGCTGTCGGATTTGAAGTTGAACGTGAGTATTATGTTAATGATGCGGGTCGCCAAATGGATATTTTGGCAACTAGCATTTGGCTGCGTTATCTTGAAGAATGCGGTGAGGTCTTCACTTTTCCTATTAATGGTTATAAAGGCGATTATATTCGTGAGATTGCTGTCGCGATTCATAAAGAATCAAGCAATGAATATCGACACCCGCAAGAATTAGTTTTTGAAGATATTCACCTTGATGAGCCGCAGGGTGGCGATAAAGAGTTACATATCGATGGTCTTATTGATCGCGCTAAAACCTTATTAGGCAAAACACTTTATCGGGATATTTTTCAATCAGGTTTAGATGATATTTTAAGTGATATTCGCCAGGATTTAAGTGAATTTGGTGTTGATTACCAGCAGTGGTTTTCTGAGCGACAATTAATGGATGATGGCTCTATTGATGAGGCTTTAAAGCGTCTGCGTGATGCGGGGCATATCTATGAAAAAGAAGGGGCGCTTTGGTTTGCTTCTAGTGAATTAGGTGATGAAAAGGATAGAGTGGTTGTTCGGGATAATGGACAAAGCACTTATTTTGCCTCGGATATTGCTTACCACATGAATAAATTAGATCGAGGCTTTGATCAAATTATTAATATTTGGGGTGCGGATCATCATGGTTATGTGCCGCGCGTAAGAGCTGCTATGCAGGCATTGGGTGCAGATGATAAAAAGTTAACCGTTTTATTAGTGCAGTTTGCAGTGTTATATCGCGGCGAAGAAAGAGTGCAAATGTCGACTCGTTCAGGCTCATTTGTAACATTACGTCAGTTACGTCAAGAAACTGGTGCGGATGCGGCCCGTTTTTTCTATGTGATGCGCAAGTCTGAGCAACATATGGATTTTGATTTAAAGCTAGCGACCTCTAAAACCAATGAAAATCCCGTGTTTTATGTGCAATATGCGCATGCACGTATTTGCAGTGTATTAAGGCAGTTGGACGAGAAATCATTGCAGCGAGATAGTGCGCTGGGTCATGAAAATTTAGCAATGCTAACGGAATCACAAGAAGTGGCTTTATTAAGTCGCTTGGCGAGATACCCAGAAATATTAGAGCGAGCGGCAACGCATTACGAGCCGCATCAGTTGATTAATTACCTGCGTGAATTAGCAGCTGAATTCCATAGTTATTACAATGCGCATCAATTTATTATTGAGGATGCCAAACTGTGTAATGCACGTTTGAATTTAATTTGCGCAGTTAAGCAGGTGTTATCAAATGGCTTAAAGTTATTAAAAATAAGTACGCCTGAGACGATGTAATGGCTAGAGATTATAAGCACCGAGCTAATTCGACGAAAAGGAAGGTAAGTAAGCGTAAGCCGCCTGCAAAAAGAAAAAGTCGAGCAAAAAAAACTAAGCAAACTCAAGTCCCTTTGGGGCGCTGGGTGCTTGCTGTTTTAGTATTAGTTGGGTTTGTTTATTTTTTGTATAGCTTATCTAATTCGGAGCCTGAAAAGGGTAGCCAAAAGGAGTTGTCGCCAAAAAAAGCTAAAATTGTAAAAAAGGTGGCAAAGAAGAGCGTAAAAAAACCGGTAGTAGCTGTTAAAAAGGAGGTGCCGACTAAAGGAGAGTCGACACCAGAAGTACAGTATGATTTTTATACCTTATTGCCGGAGGCAGAGTTCGTTATTCCAGATCATGAAGTGAGGTCAATCAAACGTGCTGAACGGGTTGGGAAAGCGGCAAAGAATAGGCAATATTCAGTGCAAGTCAGCTCTTTTAGGCAAGTGAACGATGCGGATAGCTTAAAAGCGCGCCTTCTGCTGTTGGGTTTTACACCTAAAGTAGAAAAAGCAAAAGTGAAAGGAACTACTTGGTATCGGGTAAAAATGGGGCCTTATCAGCAAATAAAATCAGTTGATGCCATTGTTGCTCGTTTGAAAAAAGAGAATATTGGTGCGATGGTGACGGCTGTTGAGAAATAATGTGATTGATAGGTTTTAGGCTAGTAGGGTTAATAGCGCGCCAATAAATGATTCCTGTTGGTCTTTAGGGATGGGTTGCTGCTTTGAATTAGTTAAATAAAACATATCTTCAGCGCGGCTACCAATAGTCGTAACCTTTGCGTTAATCACATTAAAATCATGTTCGCGAAAGAGTCGGCCAATCTTTGATAAGAGACCTGGTTGGTCGGTAGTAATCAATTCTAAGCGTGTGTATCCCAATTGCTTGTCTTCGTGAAAAAAAGCTTGAGTTTTGATGGGAAAGTTTGCTGCTTGGCGTGTGCGGGCGAGAGTTTGCTCGGGGCTTTTGGCGTTGGTTTTTAATTGTTGTTTTACGACGGAGCAAATGCGTAACTTTCTAAATATATCGCCCAGAGGGTTGCCGGACTGCTCTAAAACTTGGAAGCTATTTAGGGTATATTGATTTTTGGTGGTGATAATTCTCGCATCTAGGATGGTTAGGCCTAGGCTATCTAATGCTGCTGTGCTACGAGAAAATACAAAATTTTCTTTTTTATCATGCGTATAGATGAAAATTTCCACACTGCCGCGTTGGTTTTGTGGGCGTAATAGCACTAAAGGTAGCTCTGCTTCTGGCGTTGCTTCGATAGCAAGGGTGTGCCAGATAATTTCATCTGAATAGTAACGTAAAAAGTAATCATCATTAATATGTTGCCAAGCACGGTTAATGCTAGTATCTGATAGCCCTTTTTTTATAAGCTCTTGATGTGCTTCATTTTTAGTTTCAGAAATCGTATCTTCTTGTAAGATAGGGTTTTCTAGGCCGCGACGTAATGCGTTTAAGGTGGCGCTATAAAGCTCGCGTAGCAAGCTATCTTTCCATGATGTCCAAAGCTTTGGATTGGTTGCACGAATATCAGCAACTGTTAATAAATAAAGATAATTTAGGTACTCTGTTTTGCGGATTTTTTCAGCAAATGTATGAATAACTGCTGGATCGCTAATATCTTTGCGTTGAGCAGTGCTAGACATAATGAGGTGGTTTTTGACTAGCCAGCAAATAACCTTACTATCGTGTTCAGAGATTTTATGATCTAAGCAGAACTGTTTAACAATTTCCTCACCTAATACTGAGTGATCGCCTTTTTTACCTTTAGCAATATCATGAAATAATGCAGCAATATATAAAATATGTGGCTTAGGAATGAGTAGGAAAATCCCATTACAAAAGGGGAGTTCTTTGTTATGTTTTTCTAATGCAAAGCGGCGTAAATTGCGCAGTACAAAGAGGGTGTGTGCATCGACGGTATAAATGTGGAATAAATCATATTGCATGCGCCCGACGATATTATTAAAACTAGGTAAGTAAGCGGCCAGTACGCCGTAGCGATTCATTGAGCGCAATACGCGATTAATGGCGCGAGGTTGGCGTAATATGTCGATAAAAAGTTGGCGTGCAAGTGGGTCGGCACGAAAGCTATCGTCGATCAGTGCTAGGTTCGCTCTGATTTGGCGAATAGTCGTTGCTCGAATCCCCTTCAATGAAGGTATTTTTTGGATAAGAATAAAAATTTCTAATAAAGCGCGGGGGTGGGTTTGGAAAATATCCGGGTTGTTTGTGGTGATGTAGCCTGCAATGCTGCTAAATTTAGTGTTAATCGTTTGCGGGCTGATGTTTTGTGGGATGCAGTGCTCATTAAATAGTTGTAGTAGGGTTTCATTGAGCCTTTCCAGTTGCATTACTTGTTTGAAGTAATGTTGCATAAACTGCTCGATGCCTTGGTTATTTTTTTGCTCAGAATAGCCAAAGGTGCAAGCAATTTCATGCTGGTGGTCAAACAACAAGCGGTCTTCGCAACGGCTTGTTTGTAAGTGTAGGGCAAAGCGGATTTTCCATAGGTGTTCGCGAGCGGCGAATAATTCTTTATATTCGGCCTGAGTCAGTAGGTCGTAGTGTTTTAAATCTTGTAAAAATTTGCATTGGTAGTGGTATTTGAATACCCAGCTAATAATTTGTAAGTCTCTCAATCCGCCTGGGCTTTCTTTTATGTTGGGTTCTAGATTGTAGGCGGTGTCGTGGAATTTTTTGTAGCGCTGTTTTTGTTCTTGGATTTTTGCGTTAAAGAAGTCCTCTGAACTCCAGAGTGTGTGTCCCGAAATGTGCTGATTGAGTTGCTCAAGTAAGTTTTTATTACCTGCTAAAAGCCGAGACTCCATTAGGGAGGTCATAACGGTTTGATCGTCTTTTGCCGCTTGCAAGCATTCGGAGTGGCTGCGAACACTTAGCCCTAGTTTTAGTCCGGTATCCCAGAGTGCTGTGCATAGTTGAGTGAGTGGTTCTTGCTCAGTTTGACTTAAGCTATCTTCGCTTAGAATGAGTAGGTCGACATCAGAGTAAGGGAACATCTCTTGTCGTCCGTAGCCGCCAACTGCAATTAGTGCAAAATTTTGGGCTTGTTGAGTATTGATTAATTGCTGCCAAAGGCAAAGTAAGGCCTTGTCAGTAAATGATGATTTAGCGTGAAGAAAGCTGAGAATTGGTTTTTCAGGTGAAAAGCAACTTTTTAAATAAGCATTGTGTTGCTGTGTCGCTGTTTTTATTTTTTTGCAAATCGTTAGTGTGTTCACGTTTCTTCGGGGCGAATAGTTAGAATGTCATAGCCAGTTTCTGTGACTAAAATAGTGTGTTCCCATTGTGCAGATAGGCTACGGTCTTTAGTAACAGCAGTCCAGCCATCTTTGAGTACTTTCATGTGCCGTTTGCCAATATTAATCATTGGTTCAATGGTTAATATATTGCCGGCTTGCAAAACCTCACCTTCCCCTGCTTTTCCGTAATGTAATACTTGAGGTTCTTCATGAAAGTTTTTGCCGATACCGTGCCCACAAAATTCGCGAACAACAGAATAGCGGTTGGATTCGGCATGTTTTTGGATGGCGTAGCCAATATCACCTAGTGTGCAGCCTGGTTTGACTTGCTCTATTGCAAGCATAAGGCATTCTTGTGTGATAACGCAGAGGCGTTTTGCATGAGGGCTGACATCGCCAACATAAAACATTTTGCTGGTATCGCCGTGGTAGTCATCTTTAATGACGGTGATATCGACATTGATAATGTCGCCTTTTTTCAGTTTTTTGTCGTTGGGGATGCCGTGACAAATGGTTTGGTTGAGTGAGGTGCAAATTGATTTTGGAAAGCCGCGATAGTTGAGTGGTGCGGGAATCGCTTGTTGAACATCAACAATATAATCATGGCAAAGTTTATCTAATTCATTGGTGGTAATGCCAGGAACAACATGTGGGGCGATGTAGTCAAGAACATCTGCGGCAAGTTTACCAGCAATGCGCATTTTTTCAATTTCAGCTGCAGATTTAATGAGAATAGACATGGTGATCGTTTGTTGAGTAAATAGGAGTGTTGATAATGAATTTTAGCAGAGAATCCTTTGTGGGATAAAGTTAAATATGGTATAAAGGTAGGTTCATCTATGTCTTACTGTTTTCGGTGAGCGTAATAATACTCACATCTATCGACACGATTAGTTGGGTGCTAGTTGAAAAGCTGGTTTCTAATTGGGATAGATGGAGGCGTAACCCCTTCGACAGAGTCGAAATTTTTTGGAGAAATACATGGCTGCAGTATCTATGCGTCAAATGTTAGAAGCAGGTGTTCATTTTGGACATCAAACGCGTTACTGGAACCCTCAGATGGCACCTTACATCTTTGGCGCACGTAGCAAAATTCATATCATTAACTTAGAGAAAACACTTCCTTTGTTTAATGATGCAATGAACTACGTAGGTCAAATGACAGCAAACAAAGGTAATATTTTGTTTGTTGGTACTAAAAAATCTGCACGTAAAGCGGTTGCAGAAGAAGCAGTTCGTTGTGGCATGCCATACGTTAACCACCGTTGGTTAGGTGGAATGTTAACTAACTTCAAAACGATTAAGAAATCTATCTTTCGTTTAAAAGAATTAGAAGCAATGAAAGCAGATGGTACCTTACAACAACGTTTCAGCAAAAAAGAAGCGTTAGGTATGGAGCGTGAGCTAGAAAAATTAGAGCGTAGTTTAGGTGGTATCAAAAACATGCGTGGTATTCCTGATGCAATTTTCGTTTTAGATGTAGGTTACGAAAAAAATGCATTATGTGAAGCGAAAAAATTAGGTATTCCTGTTATCGGCGTTGTTGATACAAATAACTCACCTAAAGGTGTTGATTACGTTATCCCTGGTAACGATGATTCAATTCGTGCGGTTAAGTTATATGTAGAAAGTGCTGCAACAGCAGTATTAGAAGCAAAAGCAGCTAGATTAGATGTTTCTGCTAAAGGCGATGAATTCGTAGAAGAAGCAGCGGCAGAATAAGGTCTACCTTATTTTAAATTGTCCGGCTAGTAGTCAGTCGGACAATCGTTGTTTTAAACGCCTCCATTTTGGGGGCGTTTTTTTAGTGAAAAGTATTTTAAGGTGTAAAGAATGAGTGTTACAGCGGTAATGGTAAAAGAACTACGTCAACGTACGGGTTCTGGCATGATGGAATGTAAAAGAGCATTGAATGATGCAAATGGCGATATGGAATTGGCTATTGATAACATGCGTAAAGCAGGTTTAGCAAAAGCGGATAAAAAATCAGGTCGTGTTGCAGCAGAAGGTCGTATTGCTGTTGCTCAAAGTGATGATACAAAAAACGCAGTCATTATTGATGTTAACTGTGAAACTGATTTTGTTGCGAAAGGCGATGAATTTAAAGCTTATTCACAAGCGATTGCAGATGCAATCTTGGCATCAGATGTGACAACAGTAGAAGCAGCGCTTGAGCTGACTTTAGCTGATGGCAAAAGCATTGACGAAGTGCGTCGTGGTTTAATTGCAAAATTAGGCGAAAACATTACTTTAAGACGTTTTGAAAGAGTCTCAGCGACAGGTGGTACGGGTTACTACTTACATGGCGAAAAAATCGGCGTTGTTGTTTGTTTAGATAAAGCTGATGAAACATTGGCTAAAGATGTGGCAATGCATATTGCTGCAAGTAAGCCAGTTTGTGTTTCTGAATCAGAAGTACCTGCAGAAACAATTGATCGTGAAAAAGCGATTTTTGTTGCGCAAGCAGAAGAAAGCGGTAAGCCAGCTGAAATCATTGAAAAAATGATTGGTGGACGTATTAGAAAATTTCTAGCTGAAATTACTTTAGAGGGACAAGCGTTTGTTAAAGACGATAAAGTCACTGTCGGTAAATTAGTTAGCGGTAAAGGCAATAAAGTAGCTAGCTTTATCAATCTTTCTGTTGGTGAAGGTATTGAAAAAGAAGAAGGTGATTTTGCTGCTGAAGTAATGGCGCAAGTTCGCAGCGTATAAGATAATAAAAAGCTTTTGGGACTTTCGTTCCGAAAGCTTTTTTTATGTCTTTAGAGTGGAATAATTATTGATGAAATTGTTGCTAAGACAATTTGGTTAAAACTAATTAAAGAGGAACATTGATGACTAAGCTTATTTGCCAAAGAATTTTACTAAAATTAAGTGGTGAAGCGTTAATGAGCGAGAAGGGAGGGAGTATTGACCCTGAAATCGTGAAACGCTTAGCGACAGAAGTAAAAGAGCTTTGCGATGCTGGCATTCAAGTTGGTTTAGTCATCGGTGGTGGAAATATCCTACGTGGTGCAGAGCAAGTTGCGGAAAGTTTGACCCGTGTGACGGGGGATCAAATGGGTATGCTTGCAACCGTCATGAATGCACTGGCAATGCAAGATGCACTAGAATATTTAGGGCAGCCTGTTCGAGTAATGAGTGCCTTGGATATTAATCAGGTTTGCGAAAATTATATTAAACGTAAGGCAGTTAGGCATTTAGAAAAAGGTCGTGTGGTGATTTTTGCGGCAGGCACAGGCAATCCTTTTTTCACAACAGATTCAGCGGCAAGTTTGAGAGCCATTGAAATTGGTGCTGAACTAATGATTAAAGCGACTAAAGTAAAAGGCGTTTATTCAGCTGACCCTGAAAAAGATTCAAATGCTATCTTTTATTCTGACGTCACTTATGATGAGGCTTTAGATCAACGTTTGAATGTCATGGATACAACCGCATTGGTTTTATGTAGGGATAATAATTTACCGATGCGAGTGATGAATATTTTCGAGCAAGGCGCGGTAATGAAGTTAATGCAGGGCGCGGATATAGGCTCATTAATTACGCGATAAACATGTAATTATCATAAATAACACGAGATAAAAAATGATTAACGATATACAACAAGATGCAACAGAGCGTATGGCTAAAAGCATCGAAGCACTTAAAAAAAGTTTTACTAAAATAAGAACTGGGCGTGCGCATCCGAGCTTGTTGGATCAAGTGGTTGTTTCTTATTACGGTGCAGATACCCCTTTATCTCAGGTAGCTAATGTAACGGTAGATGACTCGCGTACTTTAGCGGTAACGCCTTGGGAAAAAAGCTTAATGCAAGCTATCGAAAAAGCGATCATGTCTTCAGATTTAGGTTTAAACCCTGTGACGAATGGTAATGTTATTCGTGTGCCACTGCCTATGCTAACAGAAGAGCGTCGTCGTGATTTAGTGAAATTAGTTAAAGCAGAAGCAGAAAGTGGCAGAGTCTCTATTCGTAGTATTCGTCGCGATGCGAATGGGGAGATCAAAGATGCCCTAAAAGAAAAAATGGTTTCTGAAGATGAAGCAAAAAAGGGTGAAGACAAGGTTCAGAAGCTAACAGATGAATATGTTAAGCAGGTTGAAAAATTACTGGAAGAGAAAGAAGCGGATTTACTTTCTATCTAAGGAAGAAGAATGCTAAAAGAAGGCGACTTAAGCAAAACACCTAAACACATTGCAATTATCATGGATGGTAATGGGCGGTGGGCCAAGAAACGCTTTTTACCTCGATTTATGGGGCATATAGCGGGTGTTAAGGCGGTTAAACACGTTGTTGAGTATTGTGGTGCGAAGCAAATTGAAGTGTTGACGCTGTTTGCATTTAGTAGTGAAAATTGGCGTCGCCCTAAGGATGAAGTCGCTAAGTTGATGGACCTTTTTATCGGAACCTTAGATAAGGAGATTGGGCGCTTGGATAAAAAAAATGTGCGTCTAAGGTTTATCGGTGAGCGAGCTGAATTTTCAGAAAAATTACAGCAAAAAATGTCTGAAAGTGAATCACGTACAGAAAACAATACTGGACTAACTTTAGTTATTGCTGCTAATTATGGTGGACATCGAGACATTACTTTAGCGACGCAAGCCCTTGCTAGACAAGTCAAGGCTGGTCATTTACAGCCAGAAGATATTAATGAGAATTTAATTGCAGCCGAATTATCCATCCCAGATTTGCCAGAGCCTGACCTATTTATTCGTACCGGTGGGGAAAAACGAATTAGCAATTTTCTACTGTGGCAACTCGCTTATACCGAGTTTCATTTTACCGATAAATTTTGGCCAGATTTTAATGCGCAAGCAATGCAGGATGCGGTTGATGATTTCTTAACGCGGCAGCGTCGATTTGGGCGAACTAGTGAACAAGTTGAAGGCCCTTCTGAAATAAATTAAATTGTTTTATTTTAAATACTTAACCTTATAATAATAAAAAATATGTTACTACAACGCGTGATTACAGCATCAGTTTTAGCCCCTTTGGTCGTCCTGGCTATTTTTCAATTACCTCACCTCTATTTTTCATTACTTTGGGCCGCTGTTTTATTAGCTGCAGCATGGGAATGGACAAATTTAGCAGATGTAAAATCAACTTTAGTTAAGGTTTTATTTTTAGTTTTAATGTTAATTCCAATGGCTATTTTGCAGTTTTGGACGCAAACATTAGAAATCATTGCACAGCTCGCTAATTGGCCAGAAGTCAGAACACAGTCAGGGTTAATTGAATGGTTGGTCGTTCCGCCTGTATTATTCTGGCTGTGGATTATGACTAAAATTCGTAAAGCGGGTGGGGACTTATTAGAAATACAAATGAGTACCACTAAAAAGTTACTTTTAGGTGCCTTTGTATTACTTTCTGCTTGGTTATTTTTAGCGCGATTGATTGTTTTAGAAGAACCTGTAATGACTCTGTATTTGTTTGTTTTGATTTGGTCGGCGGATATCGGTGCGTACTTTGCAGGTAAAAAGTTTGGTATGACTAAATTAGCGATAGAAATTAGTCCGGGAAAAACTTTAGAAGGCATGTATGGTGCTCTAATTTCAGCTGTTGTGGTGAGTTTATGCTTTACTCTGTATTTCGATATGTGGGTGCTTTATATCGCCGATTTTATTTTGCTTTCTGTAATTACCGTGCTGGTTTCAATTTATGGTGACTTGTTTTTTAGTGCCGCGAAACGTATTCGTGGTGTAAAAGATAGTGGCGCGATTTTACCTGGGCATGGTGGCTTATTAGATCGCTTAGATAGTGTTATTGCTGCCATACCTGTTTTTTATGCAGGTGCTTGGTTGATTCGCTGGATGGGACAAGGTGTCGCTTAAAACGCTTGCTGGTAAGCAAGTATTGGTAGATGGTTTTAAACTTTAGTTGGAAGTAGGTATATGAAAGGTATTTGTGTTTTAGGCGCGACAGGCTCGATTGGTGTTAGTACATTAGATGTAGTAAAACGCCATGCAGATTTATATAAAGTAATTGCTTTAACGGCTAATACCAATATTGATACACTTTTTGAACAATGCATTGAATTTAAGCCTGAAGTGGCGGTCGTTGTAAATGAGCAAAAAGGCGCTGAGTTTAAAGAAAAAATTAAAGGTACTGCTATTGCTAGCATGTCTGTGCTGATTGGTGCGGAAGCCTTAGTTGAGGTGGCAACGTTAACTAATGTCGATTCTGTGATGGCTGCCATTGTGGGTGCGGCAGGTTTATTATCTGCATTGGCTGCTGCAAAAGCGGGAAAAACAGTTCTATTAGCAAATAAAGAATCACTGGTTATGTCGGGTGATATTTTTATGCAAGCGATTAAGGAATCAGACGCAAAATTATTACCTATTGATAGTGAACATAATGCTATCTTTCAGTGTATGCCGGCAGGCTATGTTGCAGGGCAGGATGCACCAGAAGCACGACGCATACTATTAACAGCATCGGGAGGCCCGTTTAGGACAACACCCGTTGAAGAACTACATAATGTCACCGTTGATCAAGCGGTAGCGCATCCTAAATGGAGCATGGGGCGCAAAATATCAGTTGATTCTGCAACCATGATGAATAAGGGACTAGAGTTAATTGAAGCCTGCTTATTATTTAATATGCAGCCTGAACAAATTCAAGTGGTTATTCACCCGCAAAGCATCATTCATTCAATGGTCGATTACGTTGATGGCAGTGTTTTAGCACAAATGGGTAATCCTGATATGCGCATTCCCATTGCTCATGCAATGGCATGGCCAGAGCGTTTTGATTCAGGTGTTGCGCCATTAGATATTTTTGCCGTGAAACACATGGATTTCGAGCCTGCAAGTTTAGAGCGCTTTCCTTGTTTGCGTCTTGCTATTGAAGCCATTAAAGCGGGTGGCATTATGCCAACTGTTTTAAATGCAGCCAATGAAATTGCTGTGGAAGCCTTTTTAGATGAAAAAATTCGCTTTACGGATATTCCGGTTATTATCGAGAAAAGCATGGCTGAGTTTAGCGCGACTGAAGCAGATTCATTAGAGCATATTTTAGATGCCGATAAGCAAGCACGTGAGCAAGCACATAGTATGATTAAAACTTTGCTTGCTTAATGGAAGTGTTGCATACGCTGTTTTATTTTATTGTTGCCATTGGCTTATTGGTTGCCATTCATGAATATGGGCACTTTTGGGTGGCTAGAAAAACAGGTGTAAAAGTTCTACGATTCTCTATCGGTTTTGGCAAGGTTATCTGGAAGTACCAAAAGGATAAAAACTCGACAGAGTATGCGCTTTCATTAATTCCATTGGGCGGCTACGTTAAAATGGTTGATGAACGAGAAGGAGAGGTTAGCAAAGAAGACTTGCCTTATGCGTTTACACAGAAACCACTCTGGGCGCGATCAGCAATTGTTGCAGCAGGCCCCTTATTTAACCTAATACTCGCTATTTTTCTTTATTCTGCTGTTTTTATGTTGGGTGAAACCGGTATGCGGCCTATTGTTGGTGAAGTAGCGCCTGAGACTTTGGCGGGACAAGCTGGGTTTGTTGAGGGTGAAGAAATTGTTAGCGTTAATAATATCGCTACCAAAACTTGGCGCGAAACAATGGAAACCTTAATGGCATCTATTATTGATGCTGAAGAGGGTGTTGTGGTTGCAACCCAAACTGCCGATGGACAATTATTAACGCACACTTTAATTATCCCATTAGAGTTAGGCCAAGATCCCGAACGATTGTTTAAAGAACTAGGTCTCAAAGCATGGCAGCCGGTTATTCCGGCAATTATAGGTAAAGTGATTGCTGGTGGAGCCGCAGAGAAAGCAGGGTTACAGGCTGGCGATAAATTGATCAGTGTTGATGGTGTAGATTTGGAGGGCTGGTTAGACTGGGTAGAATATGTTCAGTCGCACGCAAACCAAACGATGAGCTTAGTTATTGATCGAGCGGGTTTAGAAAGCACTTTAGCCATTACGCCGACAAGTATTATTGATAAGGAGCGCGTTATAGGCAAGATAGGGGCAGGAGCTTATATTTCAGAAGATTTACGCGCTTCTCTTATGGTGAAATATTCACTTTCTCCTATTGATGCATTCACTAGTGCTGTAGAAAAAACCGGGTATTATTCCTTAGCCACATTAAAAATGATGGGTTCAATGTTTGCTGGAAAATCATCGGTTGATAACCTTAGCGGGCCTATTAGTATTGCGCAGTATGCAGGGAAATCTGCAGAAATGGGCTTAATTCCTTTTTTAAAGTTTCTAGCGATAGTGAGTATTAGTTTAGGTGTACTTAATTTATTGCCGATTCCGGTATTAGATGGCGGGCACTTGTTAATGTTTGCAATTGAGGCTATAAAGGGAAGTCCTGTTGCTGAGAATATTCAAATTGCTTTTCAGCAAGTTGGTATGACGGCTTTATTGGCACTGATGATTTTGGCTATGGTATTGGATGTTGGTCGATTATTTTAGTTTAACCACAAAAAATAGAATTTAAGGAATGCTTGATGAAAAAAATTTCGAAGATATTAAGTTTACTCGCGATATTAAGTTTTACTTCTGGGCTGTTAGCAAAAGAAGGTGTCGCTAAACTTGAAGAGGTTTTACTGCAAAGAGGAATGCAAGTTGATGCGATTGATTCGACTGCGATACCAGGACTTTATGCAGTGAGAGAAGGCTCTCGTGTATTTTATTTTTCTGTTGATGGCCGGTTTTTAATTCATGGCGAAATGTATGATTTAATTTCAGGTGAGCCAGAAAACCTAACTGAAAAATCTTTAAAAAGTGTCCGTAAAGAATTAATCAATACTGTACCTGAGAACGAATTTATTATCTTTAAAGCCAAAAATGAGCAATACCGCATTAATATTTTTACTGATATTGATTGTGGCTATTGCCGGAAATTACATTCTGAAATGGATGATTATTTAGCAGCTGGAATTACGATTAAATATTTGTTTTTTCCTAGAGCTGGTTTAGCATCGGATGCTTATAAAAAAGCGGTTTCTGTTTGGTGCGCGGATGATCAAAATAAAGCGATCACCACAGCTAAAATGGGCACTGGCATTTTAGAAAACAAAAGCTGTAAAAACCCTGTTGCTGCACATATGAAACTGGGTGAGCAATTAGGTGTGCGTGGTACGCCGATGATGATCACGGAAACAGGCACTGTTTTTCCTGGTTACATGCCAGCTAAGCAATTAGCAAAAGCATTAAGTTTAGACAAGTAGAGCGCTTAGAAAACAAACATAAACAATGTGCTTATTAATAAGTACACAAACAATATAATTTTAATTTACATAGGAGTCATACGATGACTGATAACTGGATTGCACCTTCGATTCTTTCTGCTGATTTCGCAAAACTAGGCGAAGAAGTAGATAACGTATTAGCTTCAGGTGCAGATGTCGTGCACTTTGATGTAATGGATAACCACTTTGTACCTAATTTAACAATTGGGCCTTTAGTGTGTGATGCATTAAGAAAGCACGGTGTGACTGCACCAATTGATGTTCATCTAATGGTTGAACCTGTTGATCGCATTATTCCTGACTTTGCAAAAGCAGGCGCGAGCATGATTACTTTTCACCCAGAAGCATCAACGCATATCGACAGAACATTACAAATGATTCGTGATTTAGGCTGTAAATCGGGTTTAGTATTCAACCCAGGTACGCCATTACATTATTTAGATTACGTGATGGATAAAGTCGATATTATCTTATTAATGTCTGTAAACCCTGGTTTTGGTGGGCAATCATTTATTCCTGCTACTTTAGATAAATTACGTGAAGCAAGAAAAAGAATTGATGACAGTGGCTTTGATATTCGCCTAGAAATTGATGGCGGTGTAAAAGTTGATAACATCCGTGAAATTAAAGCAGCTGGCGCAGATATGTTTGTTGCGGGTTCGGCTATTTTCAACAAACCAGATTACAAAGCGGTTATTGATGAAATGCGTGCAGAATTAGCAAAAGCATAATCAGCTAAATTAATCTTAAGGGTTTCTTAACTCTCAAGGTTAAAGTAATAAAAAGAGGTAAATCATGACACAAGATGAAAGTAAGCGTAAAGCGGCGGAAGCGGCGCTGGAATATATTAAAGATGTTTCTATCTTAGGGGTAGGAACAGGCTCAACAGTGAATCATTTTATTGATTGCTTAGCTGACTTTAACTTAACGCAAGATATTCAAGGTGCGGTATCTAGCTCGATTGCAACCACAGAGCGTTTGAAGAAAATTGGCGTTCCTGTGATGGAATTAAGCGAATCAGGCAACTTAGATGTTTATGTTGATGGTGCAGATGAGGTTAATCCACTTAAGCAGCTTATAAAAGGTGGCGGTGGTGCATTAACACGCGAAAAAATTATTGCGGGTGCAAGTAAAGAGTTTGTTTGTATTGTTGATCAAACTAAAACTGTCGATATTTTAGGTAACTTTCCATTGCCGATTGAAGTGATCCCTATGGCGCGTAGCTATATTGCACGTGAGATGGTTAAGCTAGGTGGTCAACCTATCTGGCGTGAGAATTACATTACCGATAATGGGTGTGAAATTCTTGATGTGCATAATATGGAAATTATGGAACCATTAGCTTTAGAAAAAGCCGTTAATAACCTAGCAGGTGTTGTATCTGTTGGTATTTTCGGTTTACGCCCTGCAGATGTTGTTTTAGTAGCAACAGATAATGGTGTGAAAACGCTTTAATATCTAAGCTATTTTTATATTAAAAACCCCAGCCTAAGGTATTAGACTGGGGTTTTTTTATGTGTGATAACAAGTTAATCGCCAATATTGTTAAGCTCTGAATTTAGGGTGTATCAAGTTATATCGCTTATATTATTCAATGGAATACACCTAAAACAGGTAACTTCTCATTATCCACAGGATTGAACTCATGAATAAATGGAACGCAGGTCTTTAGCCTGCATTGATTCAGCGGCAGGCTAAAGACCTGCGTTCCAGTACCCGTTAATAATGAGAAGTTACTAAAACAGTATTAGCATCACGTTTATCAATTCGCCCTGAAACATTTTCTAGAATTTTGCAGCAGCTTAGTCAAGAAGGCTTGATTAAATTGGATAATAAAAGTGTTGAGATTTTAAAGTTTGAACAACTAAAGGCCTTGTAACCATGAAGAATATTTTTGTCGTAATAGCTACTTTATTAGTGATGTCTTGCTCGCAAACAGAACCCCAATATAAAAAGTTATCAGAAAATGCCGTTATTTTGGCCTTTGGTGATAGCTTAACGTATGGCACAGGCGCAACAGTAGGGAATAGTTACCCTGAGCTTTTAAGTAAATTATCAGGTCATGCTGTGGTTAATGCGGGGATTCCCGGGGAAATTAGCGAACATGGCTTGCGCCGATTACCAGCCTTATTAGATCAGCACCAACCGGAATTATTGGTTTTAATACATGGTGCGAATGATATTTTACGCAAGCTACCATTAGATAAAGCACGCAGTAATTTGGCGGCAATGGTTACCTTAGCGCAACAGCGACAGATCCAAGTTTTATTGTTGGGAGTACCCAGCTTTAATATTCTTTTCTTAAATAGCGCTCCTTTTTATAATGAAGTGGCAAGCACTTATCATGTGCCTATAGACTTAGATACCTTGTCTGATGTAATTAGTCAGAGCTCATTAAAATCAGATCAGATACACCCCAATGATGCGGGATATGCCGTTATGGCAGAAAATATTTATCAACTATTGCTTAAAGAAGGTGCTTTATAAGTGCTTATTCTGCTTGGAACCATTCATCTAATAAGTCATGAATATCATCCACACCCATTTTCTTTAAAGAAGAAAATAACTGTAAAGAAACATCCATTCCTTGTTCACCTAGCTCACGCTGTACTTGGAATAAAGTGTTTTTAGCTGCGCCGTAGTTCATTTTATCGGCTTTAGTTAAAAGGATATGTAGCGGTTTTTGAGCTTGGTCACACCATTTGATCATTTGCCAATCAAACTCAGTTAAAGGGTGCCGAATATCCATCACTAAAATAATGCCATATAAGGATTCACGCTCGCTCAGGTAAGTCTCCATAAGAGCTTGCCATTCACGTTTTACTTTTTCGGGAACTTTGGCATAGCCATATCCCGGCAAATCAACAAAGCGTAAATCATCGTTTAAAGGGAAAAAATTCAGCAGCTGTGTACGCCCCGGTGTTTTACTCGTACGAGCTAATGATTTTTGACGTGTTAGGGTGTTTAATGCAGAGGACTTTCCTGCGTTAGAGCGGCCTGCAAAAGCAACTTCACGGCCAATATCTGCGGGCGTAGATTTCAAATCAGGCGCGCTAAGGCTAAAACTAGCCTGATAATAAAGTGAGTTCATACTTATCTCGTATAGAGGGTTTAATTAAATTAGAGTAGAATTCAGGTATTGTACATAAAATTTATAGTTTGCAGAGTTGGAATTTATCTGCACTAACTTTGTGATAAGTGAGCCTAATTTTTAAGGGGAAACAAATGAAGAAAACTCTATTAGCGGTATCTGTATCGCTTTCTTTATTCGCTATGGCGGGTAACGTACACGCGGGAAGTATTAAAGCTGGGCAAGATAAAAGTGCGACCTGTGCAGGGTGTCATGGCGAAAAAGGTAATAGCCTAGTTTCTATGTATCCGAAGCTAGCTTCCCAAAATGAAGAGTACCTTATTAAGCAGCTACATGCATTTAAAGATGGCTCGCGTAATGGCCCTATGATGGCATCGATGGCTTCAGGCTTAAGTGATGAGGATATAGAGGATATTGCTGTTTTTTATGAAGCTCAAAAAGTAACACGTAATGCATTGCCGCCTTTAGAGCTGGATGATGATGAAATTAGCGACGATTTAACTGGAGAGCAACAAGCAGAGTTAAAAGAAAAAGCGGCAGCTGATAAACAAGTAGCGCTAGAAGAGCGTGAGGCGATGCTAGCGAGAGGGCAGGATGTTTTTATTAATGGTCATTTAGAAAGTGAAATTTCTGCGTGTATTGCATGTCATGGGCCAGAAGGAGAAGGTAATAAGCCCGCTGCGTTTCCTGCACTAAATGGGCAGCATGCAGATTATTTAATTAAAACTTTAAATGATTATAAAGCAGCTAAACGAACTAATAGTTCAGAGAATATTATGCGCATGATTGCACAAAGAATGTCTGCTGAAGAAATTAAAGCGATAGCGTATTATATTTCTACAATGAAATAAGGATTGAATATGTTAAAAAAGATAATTTATACTGGTTTAGTAAGTTTGTTAATGCTTTCGAGTGTTAATTTTGCAGCGGCAAAAGGTTATAAAGATTTAGCGGCAGTACAACCTACGCAAGACGCAAGCAAAGTCGAAGTGATTGAGTTTTTTTGGTACGGTTGCCCGCATTGTTATAAGTTAGAACCTTATATGGAAAAATGGCAAAAAAACTTACCTGAAAATGTAAGCTTCATTCGTCAACCTGCTGTGTTTAATGCACGCTGGGGGCGTCATGCAAAAGCTTATTTTACGGCTGAATATTTAGGTGTGGTTGATAAAGTCCACGGAGACTTTTTCCATGAAATTCAAGTAAAAAATAAAGCACTAGCAACAGAAGTTGACCTAGCTGAATTTTTTGTTGCTCATGGTGTAAAGAAAGAAGACTTTACCGCCGCTTTTAATTCCTTTAATGTCGATAGTCAGATGCGTAAAGCAAAAGCGATGGGGCCTAAATATGGCATTACAGGCGTACCTGCTGTTGTGGTGAATGGTAAATATCTGGTTAGTGCTAGCACTGCGGGTTCTAATGAAAAAATGATCACCGTCATCAATCAATTGATTGCACAAGAAAGCGTAGCTAAGTAAACGCAAAAGCCAGCATAAAGGAGTTATGCTGGCTTTTACTCTTTAAAATTTTATAGGCAAAAAATAATAATGAGTTTAATTGATAGAATGCGTAAGCCCCCAAGCGATGCTAATGATGAGGTTGAAAAGTGGAAGCAAAAATACTACAAGCAGCTTGATAAGCTAGATAGCCTTAAGCAACTATACACACAAACTGACAGCAATTACCGACAAGCTTTAAACCGTTTAGCCTAGTTGTTCAAGGGGTGCATTTAGAGTTAGATCCACACTTATTAAAAGTACGCAAGCAACTGAAAAATGGAATTAACACTGCTGACTTAGGCAATTTATTAGAGTCTTTTTCACAAACTTTACTAGAGTTTGATGATAGCTTAGTTAAGCCAGCGGAAGGGCATGGCACTGGCCTGTTATTTGATTTTTTACTGACCCAAGATTACAGTGCAGAAACGATAGCAGCGATTAACAGCTTATGTGAGCAGTTTGAATCAGGACAGTTAGAGAGTACGGAGGAATTAATTTCTCTGATCAATAAACTTTGCGCTGTAACAACATTAGAAATTAATGAAACGCCGACTAAACTATCTGGTCTAGTTGCTAATTTGGATGTACATGCGATTAGTCAGCAGTTTATTGAGCTAATTGAAGGTTTAGATATTCCTAATATCTCTCAAAAACAAGCTAAAAAAATAGTTGCAGCATTAAAAGAGGAGCAATCAGAAGCTAACTTTCCAGCTAATATTGATGCGGCACTGATTTTATTACAAGAAATAAAGCGCCATAGCCAGCATGAAAAAGAAGAAATGGAAGTTTTTCTTTCCTTAGTTACTCAGCAGCTGGGTGAATTGGCAACGGGAACGGTAGATGCTAATAACTTGTATGAAGAAACACAAGTTCAAAAGCAAAAGTTTGATTTAGCGCTCGATGAAAAGGTGCAGGC
>JAQRMR010000081.1 GCA_028599115.1 Methyloprofundus sp. | reverse complement strand
TTGTTTTTCAAGAGATGTTAGGAAATTTAATTTTTAAGAAAACAAAGTGTATTTGGCTTTAAAGCAAAAATTAGCTGTTATAAAATGTTCTCATTAGGTAAATTTCAGTTATGAAAGTCATTTCTGGAGTTATGAGTGAGTAATCCATTAATATCGTCTATGAATCAAATTATAAATTTTAGGTTAGTTGTTTTTTTTACTTGTGTTGTATTGCTCTCGGGTTGCGCAACAACGTTAGATTTAGATTATAGGGTGGCAGGTAGTGATAAACCTATTAACGGTCAATTTGTTCAATTAGGCGATTTTAAAAACAATACCGGCTTTAAGCATAAGGCACAGGCTAAGTCGAATTTAAAATATAGTAAGCCGATAACTGATATTGTAAAAGATGCATTAGAACAAGAGTTAGTCTCTGATGGGTATCAAATTGGCAAAAGTAATATTGAGATTTCGGGCGTTATTTATAGTTTTTGGGGGCAGTATATTGCTGCTTTTTCTATAAAAGATACGGAAACTCAGAGAACTTTATTTCAGCAGCGAGTTAAAACGGAGTTTCATCATGATATGCTTTTGGATACTGATGCGCATAGTAATAATTTAAGGGAGCTTTTAAATGAATTTTTGCGTATCCAGCAAGTGCAGTCTATTTTGGAAACCTCTGATTCTATATATGCGAACCAGAAAGCTAAGCAAGAAGAACCGCCTCGTCTTGTAGCCTCTTCGCTAACTCAAGGCGACTTTAGTCACAAAAAGAAAGTTGCGTTAATTATTGGAAATAGCCGGTATAAGGTGGGGGCATTAAAAAACCCTAAAAATGATGCTTATGATATGGCTAATGCACTGAGGAAGCTAGATTTTAATGTCATTCTTAAAATAGATTCAAATCAGCAGGCAATGGATAAGGCAATACGTGATTTTGGACAACAGTTGTCATCAGGAAGTGTTGGCTTATTTTATTATGCGGGTCATGGAGTGCAGGTAAGCGGTAGTAATTATTTAATCCCTATTAATCAAATATTAGAAAAGAAAGTGATGTTAAATATAAGGCGCTTAATTTAAGTGTAGTGCTTGATGAAATGCGTGAAGCTCAAACTGGGTTAAATATTGTTTTGCTGGATGCGTGTAGAGATAATCCTTTGCCTAAAGGCTCGCGCTCAAGTAAAAGAGGTTTAGCAAGGGTGGCAAGCCCTAATGGGACTATTATTATTTATTCAACTAGTCCTGGGTCAACAGCAGCAGATGGTGTGGGAAGAAATGGTTTATTTTCTAAGCATTTATTAAATTACATAGACAGAGAAAATTTATCAATTGAAAAAGTAATGAAAAATGTATCGAGAGCGGTTCAGAAGGAGTCAAAGAATAAGCAAGTTCCTTGGATGGAGTCTTCTTTTACGGGAGATTTTTATTTCGTACAAAAATAAAAAAGCAGGGAATTAGGCTTCCTCTGCCTTTTTATTAGGCAAGCCTTTTAATGCCTACTTATTTACCTAGGCCACAACAAGCAGGGTCACGTTGTTCTATTTTAGTAATAGTTCCTTTATACCCTGTGACAGAAGAGTGAAATTCTTTCCAGAGGAAGTAGTTTTGTACATCTACAACATAACGAGGCGCAACAATAATATCTGCAGAAGATTTAGTTACCGCATCGTAAGCAGCTGCATCTTTGATATCATTTGAAGCACCAAGGCCAGAAAAGATACCACCAATACCATAATTAACGCCTTCGGCACGTTTTGTATCACCAATAGTGAATAAGTATAGAATAACTGTAGCAGAAGCTTCGCCAGAGATTTTTCCTCCAACAGAGATATCGGCTTCTAGCTGGTGCCCAACAACAGACCCAGGGTCTAATGGGCTTGATGCTTGACTCGCATTACGTGATGCACAGCCAGTTGTTAAAATAGCAGTAGAGAGTAATGCTGTATAAGCTAATTTTTTAAACATAGTTGATCCTTATTTTTATATTAATCAAGGGAGCTTCTTGCAAAACCCCATAAAGCGAGTGAATTTCTAGCTTGAATAGCTAAAAATTAAAAAACTTACTCATAAATGATAAAATAGGAAGCAACAAAACAATCTAAAAGAATCAATAAA
>JAQRMR010000080.1 GCA_028599115.1 Methyloprofundus sp. | reverse complement strand
ACATCACCTTTTAACGAGCAAGCTTCTAAAAAACTGGCAGGAATAATAATCCCTTGGGAATTACCAACCTTTCTTAAATGGGTTTCCATGATAACCTCCATTAAAATCAAAAATAATAACAATGTTATAACATGCTTTATTATAAACAGGCTAAAGACCTGCGCTCCATTTATTCATAAGTTCGATCCTGTGGATTAGGAAAAGAGCCTAATAAATACCGTAGGCCGGAATAGCGTCAGCGTTTTCCGGCATTATTAAACACAGATTGATATGGGGGGTGATTGGAAGGTGGAAAACACTGCGTTATTCCACCCTACGTAGGGTCATGGTCAAGTTTTCATGGATTATTTTCCAATACAAAATGAGCTAAAAATGCGGCCTAATAAATCATCAGAAGTAAATGCACCGGTTATTTCTGATAGGTGATTTTGAGCTTGCTTTAAATCTTCAGCAACCAGCTCACCAGCAGTATTTTCTAACTGAATAAGCGCCTTGGCCACAAATTCTGCTGCTTGTTCGAGCGCATCAATATGTCGACGGCGGGCAATAAACACATTGTCAGCTGTTGCATCAAAACCGACACTTTGTTTTAAATGCTGGCTTAATAAATTCATGCCTAGCTCTTTTTTTACCGATAGGTAAATCTCTGTGCCTGCTTCTGTTTCTTGTATTCTTGGCTGTTGATTGCTGAGGTCAATTTTATTATAGATTTTAGTTAGGCTGATATTTTTAGGTAGTGTGTTTAATAGCTCATCAGGCTTAGAGTCACTGGCATCAATCAATAATAAAATCTTATCGGCATTTTGTATTTCAGAGTGCGCTCGGCGTATGCCTTCTTGCTCGACTTTATTATCGCTTTCACGTAAACCTGCGGTATCAATAATATGTAGCGGCATACCATCAATTTGTATGCGCTCTTTGAGGATATCGCGTGTTGTGCCTGCTATATCGGTAACAATGGCCGCGTCGTGGCCTGCAAGCGCATTCAATAGGCTGGATTTTCCTGCGTTAGGCTTTCCTGCTAAAACCACATTCATTCCATCCCGTAATAAACGTCCTTGCTGTGCTGTCGATAAAATACAGCTAATACTCTCAGCAAGATTAATAATACGTTTTTCTACAACACCATCGCCCAAAAAGTCGATCTCTTCATCCACAAAATCAATCGCGGCTTCAACGTAAATTCGTAACTCAATCAACTCTTCAACTAAGGCATTAATTTGGCTAGAGAACACGCCTTGCATAGACTTTTGCGCAGAGCGTGCAGACTGAGCCGTACTGCTTTCTATTAAATCGGCAATAGCTTCCGCTTGTGCTAAATCTATTTTGTCATTTAAAAAAGCACGTTCGGAAAACTCCCCCGCATTGGCTAATCGACAACCTAAAGAAACAATGCGTTTCAATAATAAGTCTAAAATAACCGCGCCACCATGCCCTTGAATTTCCACGGTGTCCTCTCCGGTAAATGAAGCGGGGTTAGGGAAAAACAAGGCTATTCCTGAATCTAAAATGCTTTCATCAAGATCATAAAAATTAGCATAATGAGCATGCCGAGGCTGTAACTCCTTTTTCGTTAATTGCTGAGCGATGTCTTTTGCTTTATTACCCGAGATTCTAATAATCCCCACTCCACCATTTCCGGGCGGGGTTGCAATAGCAGCAATGGTGTCTGAAGTAATCGTTTTCATAAGCAATAAGGGGCTGGGGAATTAAAGTTGAGCAATAAAAAAGCCGAACCAGCTTGCGCTAAATTCGGCTTTTTAAGTTTTTAGCAGTGTTTAAACTTTAGCTATTGAGTGGTGATTCACCAACAATCTTTTTAGTAATAAACCATTGCTGAATAATAGATAAAGTATTATTCGTTACCCAGTATAAAACTAAACCCGATGGGAAGAATAAGAAAAATACTGTAAATACAATCGGGAACATACGCATAATCTTCGCTTGTAGAGGATCTACTGGCGCAGGGTTTAAGCGTTGTTGCAAGAACATAGTAATCCCCATAACAACAGGCAATACAAAGTATGGATCTTGTGCTGATAGGTCTTGCACCCATAATAAGAAAGGCGCTTGTCTTAACTCAACCGTTTCAATCAATACCCAGTAAAGTGAAATAAACACAGGAATTTGCACCATAATTGGCAAACAACCGCCCATTGGGTTTACTTTTTCTTTACGGTATAACTCCATCATTTCAGTGTTGAAACGCTGTCTATCATCACCATAGCTTTCTTTTAGCTGCGCTAAGCGTGGTTGTAGCTTACGCATATTCGCCATTGATTTGTAACTGGCAGCAGATAGCGGGAAGAATAAAAGTTTGATACAAAAAGTAACACCCATAATTGAAAAACCCCAGTTACCTAAGTAAGAGTGTAGGAAATTCAATAATTGATAAATAGGCTTACCGATCACTGTTAACCAGCTGTAATCAACCGTTAATTCTAAGCCAGGAGCAACCGCTTCCATCATAGGCTGAACTTTAGGCCCAACAAATAATTGGCTATGAAAGATTTTTGATGACTTTGCCGCAACCGTTTCAACATTTGAATAAGAACCAATCACAAAACGTGAGTTGCTTAACTCTTTAGTAAAGTAGTTATGCTCTTCTTCAGCAGGTGGAACCCATGCCGTTGCAAAATAATGTTGAATCATTGCAGACCATCCGCCAACTGTTGTGGTTTTTAGGTCTTCATCTGCCATGTCATCAAAATCAATTTTTTGATATTTTTCTTCGTCAGTATAAACAACACCACCTGAGTAAGTACGAATGAAAGTATTACCTTTTTCATCCGTATGCGGCACTCTTAATAGTTGCGTATATTGTCTACCTGCCCAATCAGCGTTTGATTGGTTATTAACTGTTTGTGCTAGACCAATAACATAGCTTCCACGCTTAAACATGTATGTTTTTGTATAGCTGATACCTTGACTGTTAGTCCATGTTAAAGGAACTTCTAAAGTATCTTCACCTAAAGCCAGCGTGTAATTAGATTTAGCTGCTTTTAAAGCAACATTATGATTCGGTAATTTAGCGGATGCTCCGCTCGTTAATAAACCGCTTTGGCCTAAAAATAATTTACCTGCACTTGAATCTAATAAACGAACTTTAGCTTCTTCGCCTTTATTAACCGTGTACTCAAGAAGATCAAGGTTGCGTAAGGTTCCACCTTTAGTATCAATCTCTAACTGATATACGTCAGTAGAAACAGTGATAATACTGTTATCAATGACAACTTCATCTAGTGGTAGTTCAGAACCGCCATTAGCGGCTGTACCAACAACAGCAACAGGGTTTCCATTACTATCGAGGGTTGTTGTTAAAGGGTCTTTGGGGCCGTAGTCCAGCTGCCAAGCTTCCCATAACATAAGTGAAATCATCGATAGAATTACGATGAGTACAAACCTTAAATTCTCCATTCTACTTACCAGTCTTTTTTGGGTACAGGATCATCAATATCACCATTATTAAAAGGGTGACACCGGAGTAATCGTTTTATAGTGAGGTAAGAGCCTTTTAATGCGCCGTGTAGCGATATGGCTTGCATGGCATAGCTCGAACAAGTGGGGTGAAAACGGCAGTTACTTCCTAATAAAGGGCTTATAAAATATCGATAAAACCTAAGGAAACCTATGAGGAGGGTGCGCATCGCTTAACCAATCTAAGCCAGTGCTTATCCAAAGAGGCTTGTAGCACTTTGGAGTTTTCTATAGCCGCTTCTCGACGTGCCATAACGACAAAATCAAGAGAACTAATCTCATGTTGCTGTAATCTAAAGCTTTCCCGGGCAGATCGTTTGATTCTATTTCTATCAACAGCACGCTTAACGCTTTTTTTTGCAATGGCTAAACCTAAACGCGGATGCGCTAGGGTAGAAGTTGCTGCAAGCACTGTAAAATATTTATCGCTAGATCTTTCCGGTTTAGCAAAAACACGTTTGAATTCTTCAGGCTTCAATAAACGAAGCTTAGGCGGAAAACTCGTGCTTTTCTGATCCACTATTGATTATAGTGCTAGTACGTGACGACCTTTTGCTCTACGTGAACGGATGACGTTACGGCCACCAACAGTTGCCATTCTTGCACGAAAGCCGTGTACACGAGCGCGTTTGATTTTACTTGGTTGGAAAGTTCTTTTCATTTTAAGATTCCTTAAAAGTAGGGATGAAAATTTTGGTAAAGAGCTAGGATTTTAGTATTAAAGTGGAGGTTTTGTCAATAAAAATAGAGTTCATGAC
>JAQRMR010000008.1 GCA_028599115.1 Methyloprofundus sp. | reverse complement strand
TAAAAAAACCGCTTAGCCTGTTAAACAGACTAAGCGGTTTTTTTGTAACGAAGTCTTTACTTACTTAACAACTGCTTCAGTTGCTTCTGCTTTGGCTGTTTCAGCAACAGGCTCATGTGTATGACTGCCATCTGTGTGGCTATGTGCAGCTGGTTCCACTGCAGCGGCAGGCGCTTCGTCAGTTAAAGGGACTAAAACTTCTACTTGTGCGCCACTGCGTAGTGACTCAAGGTAATTAGTTAACTTTTCTCTTTGTACTAACGGTTTTAGTTGCGCTTGTACTGCAGCAAAAGGAGGTGGTGTTTGTTGTCTTGAGTCTTCACGCAAGATAATATGCCAACCAAATTGAGTTTTTACGGCAGCTTTTGTATAAGCTTTATTTTCTAAGCTAGCAACAGCAGTAGAAAATTCAGGTACCATTTGTTTTGGTGCAAACCAACCTAAATCACCACCTTGTGTTTTTGAAGGGCCAGTTGATTCAGTTTTAGCTAGCTCGGCAAAGTCAGAGCCTTTATCTAATTTAGCAATAACCGCTTTTGCTTCATCTTCCGTTTTTACTAAAATGTGGCGCGCTTTGAACTCAACCCCACCGCCAGTGCCAATTTGCTTATCATACTCAGCTTGTAGCTCAGCATCAGTTACTGGGTTTGATTTAATATAGTCTTCAACTGCCGCTTGAGAAAGTAGTGAGCTTTGCATCATTGCTAGGCGTTCAACAATTTCAGGTGATTGATCTAAATGTTTGTTTTTAGCTTCTTGGATTAATAGTTCGCGTTTGATAAGTTCATCAATTAATTTATCTTTAGGAATCTTTTGTCCACGAGCACGTTCAGTGACTTCTTTAGTCAGGGTTTCTAAAGCAGCTTTACTAATAAACTGGCCGTTAACAACAATCGCAGCTTCATCTTTAGTGATGTTAGATTGATAGCCTGTTGATTGTGGTTGGCAAGCAGCTAATAAAGCAGCACCTGCAAGTAAAAAAGGGATAGCTTTTAATTTCATGTTTATAGTGTTCCTTTAGTTAAATTCAGAAGGGGATAATGCATCAATACCTAAGGCATGAATTTCTTGTTTCATGAGATCGCCTAAGGCTTTGTAGATAAGTTGGTGGCGCTGTACTAAAGACTTTCCTTCAAAAGCTTCAGCAACAATTTTAACGTGATAATTACCACCGCCACGTTGTGCGCCGGCATGGCCAGCATGAGCAGCACTGTTATCGACAATTTCAAAGCGCTCAGGCTGCAGTGCTTCGGTTAATAATGATTTGATTAAATCAACGGTCATTTTGGAAATACCTGTTTAAAGGGTTTAACAGTTACATGTGCATACGCACCTGCTTCTAAATAAGGGTCGGCATTGGCCCATGATTGTGCACTTTGTAAATCAGTAAATTCAGCAATGACTAAGCTGCCAGTAAAGCCAGCATCCCCCGGTGTATTGCTATCAATAGCGGGGTGTGGGCCAGCAATAATTAAACGACCTGCATTTTGTAAGTCTTCTAAACGCTGAATATGAGCAGGTCTAGCGGACTGTCTTTTTTCTAAGCTATTAGGAATATCTTCACTTAGGATAGCGTAAAGCATGGGTTAATCCTCCGAGGTTGTATCAGGCATGTGTTTATATAAAAAGATGACTTGTAAAACGATGAAAACAGCCATTAATGCAGGCACGCCAAAGGTTTTAAAATCAACCCAAGTATCGGTATCAAAATTAAACATGACATAAACGTTTAACCCGCCGATAGCAAAGAAAAAACAAGCCCAAGCGATATTTAATGTAGTCCAAGCTGCGGCAGGAAGTTCTAAATTAGCGCCCATCATTTTTTCCATGATGGTTTTCTTACCAATAAAGTGGCTACCTAATAAAACACTACCGAATAAACATTCAATAATAGTCAGTTTCCATTTTATAAATTGCTCATCCTGTAAATAGAGTGTGGCACCGCCCATGACTGTCATTAGGCCTAATGTTACCCACTGCATCGTTTCGACTTTACGTCGTCTAACTAGGTTGTAAAGCACTTGTAAGAAAGTGGCAGCGATAACGACTGCAGTTGCAACATAAAGGTCATACGTTTTAAAGGCAATAAAAAATAAAACGATGGGAAAAAAATCAAAGATAAATTTATTCATAAAAAAGGATATGGGGGGTTAAACATAAAAATCAATGCCCGTTATTTTGGCAGAGACTTGTTGGTGAATAAAGTCGTTAAATGTTTCTGTGTAAGCACTCACTGCTTTTAGTGCTTGAGCATTTAAGGGTGTTTGTGTGTTTTTGCTATTAGCAACTTGAGTGAGCTGTTGTTGATGTTCACGGTCAGCTGCTGATGCAAATTCTTGGCTGCTAGAGGGGGTGCGGGGATTTTTATCAACTTGTGCGTCGTTGATTTGACCTTGCTCAGAGGGTTGTTTTGCTTGATTAGCTTGTTGCCCTGATGGCGAGACATGAAGAGATGAGCTATGAATTTTCAAAATAATAACTTATGCGGGAAAAATTAGGCTTAATTGTAGGGGGTTTTATTACTTTTGTACATGAGCTGGAAACGCTTTCTGCTAAAATAAACTAACCACCTGACTAACTTAATGAATTGAGAAAATATAATGGATACCCAAACAGAATTAGAAGCGGCTGCATTTAGACAATTATTGAAACATTTTCAAACACATACCGATGTGCAAAATATTGAATTAATGAATCTTGCTGATTTTTGCCGTAATTGCCTAGCAAAATGGTATTTAGCTGCGGCAGAAGAAAAAGGTGTCGCAATGGACTATGATCAAGCAAGAGAGTACGTGTATGGCATGCCTTATAGTGAATGGAAAGATAAATTTCAGACTAAAGCGACGGCTGAACAAATGGCAGTCTTTGAAGCAAAACAAGCTGCAAAAAAATAATGATGAATGATAAGCAACTGGAAGCGATGTTTTCTGGTGTTATTGGCACTGAATACGATACCTTAAAATTGATTTGTCCCTTAGCAGCAAAAATGAGTCAACTTGTCGGTGATGCTGTGGCTGATTATGCGAGTAAAGAAGCAAAAGAATTGCATGTGTTAGAGCTTGGCGGTGGGACAGGGATTACCACTTTATCCATTTTATTGGCCAATGAAGCTTTAAGTGTTTTATCGGTAGATAGCGAACCAACGATGCAAAATCAGGCCAAACAAAGTTTAAAACAGTGGTCAGATGCAGGGCGTTTAACTTTTGATGGCCGTGATGCACTCAGTGTTTTAAAAAGTTTAGAAAGTGACAGTATCGATATGGTCGCTTCTGCTTATACCTTGCATAATTTTTTGGATAGTTATCGTGCTGAAGTGATACAGGAAATTTATCGAGTCTTAAAAAAGGGCGGACAATTTGTTAATGGTGATCGTTATGGCTTAGATGATATTTCAGCGCATACACGTATGATTCAACAAGAAGTTAGCGGCTATTTTAAGGCTTTAATAGCTATTAGTAAGCTAGATGTTTTAGAGCATTGGATTGTACATTTATTTTCTGATGAGTCGGAAAATCATGTCATGCGGGAAAGTTTTTCATTACAGCAATTAGCTGACTCTGGCTTTGAACAGGTAAAGTTAGCACATAGGCAAGAAGTCAATGCCCTCGTTAGTGCTTTTAAATAGTAAACAAGGAATCAAATGACTCAATTTGGAACATTCGATGCGTCTTATGAGGCAGCAGGTAAAGAAGTAGGCGTAAGAAAATTAGTCGATGAATTTTATCGTCAAATGGAAACGCTTACTGAAGGTCAGCATATTAGAGCCATGCATAAGGAGGATTTGGGCACGATAAAAGATAAATTAGCTCTTTTTTTAATGGGCTGGTTAGGCGGGCCACGCTTATATCCAGACAAATATGGCTCTATCTCTATTCCGCAAGCGCATCAACATTTAGTGATTAATGAACAGGAACGTGATGCGTGGCTTTTATGCATGAAAGAAGCGTTGAAAGTACAAGACTATAGCGATGATTTTAAACAGTATTTAATACAACAACTCGCTATTCCTGCAGAAAGAATCCGCCTTTCTGCAAAATCATAATTAAACCAGTTACACAACTTATGTCATCTAAAGAACTCATTCAACAACTGAGCAAAAATCTAACAAAAACACTTAATAGAGACCGCCAGCCGATAAAACGGCAACTAGATCGTTTGCGGAGTGAGTTACGAAAAGGCAAAGACGTTAAGGAACAACTTACACAACTGGGGTTAAAGCTTAAGCTCTCGATTGAAAAACGTAATGCGCGTTTAGAGAGTTTTCCTGTACTGGAATATCCTGATTTACCCGTTACCGCTAAAAAAGATGAAATAGCGCAATTAATTCAAAAAAATCAGGTGGTGATTATTTGTGGTGAAACCGGTTCGGGAAAAACCACACAGTTACCTAAAATTTGTCTCTCTATTGGGCGCGGTGCGGCTGGTCTAATTGGCCATACCCAACCCCGCCGAATTGCTGCGCGTACCGTTGCAGATAGAATTGCAGAAGAAATGAAACAGCCTGTTGGTAAAGCCGTGGGCTATAAGGTTCGATTTCATGACAAAACGCATGAAAGCTCCTTAGTTAAATTGATGACTGATGGGATTTTATTAGCTGAATCGCAAAATGATCCGTATTTAAATCAATATGACACCATTATTATTGATGAGGCGCATGAGCGCAGTCTGAATATTGACTTTTTAATGGGTTATATGCGTTGGTTATTACCCCGTCGTCCTGATTTAAAACTGATTATTACCTCAGCTACCATTGACCCTGAGCGTTTTTCTAAGCATTTCTTTGATGCACCGATTATTAATGTCTCTGGGCGAACATTTCCGGTTGAAATGCGTTATCGCCCAATTGAGCAAGAAGAAGAGAGCGATGAAACAACTAATGATGTGCAGCAAGGCATTTTAGATGCCGTTGATGAACTGCAGCATGATATTAGTGGCGATATTCTTATCTTTCTTAGTGGTGAGCGCGATATACGGGAAACGGATGAAAGTTTACGTAAGCATAATCATGGGCGATTTGAAGTTCTTCCGCTTTATTCAAAATTAAGTGTTAGCGAACAAGAGCGCGTTTTTAAAACCAAAGCAGGTAAACGGCGTATTGTATTAGCCACTAATGTAGCCGAAACTTCACTGACTGTGCCGGGCATACGCAGTGTAATTGATGTTGGGCATGCTCGGATAAGTCGCTATAGCCATCGTAGTAAAATTCAACGTTTACCGATAGAAAAAGTCTCCCAAGCAAGTGCAAACCAGAGAGCAGGACGGTGTGGTCGTGTCGCAGAAGGGATTTGTATACGTTTGTATTCAAAAGATGACTATTTAGCACGTCCTGAGTTCACCGAACCAGAAATTAAGCGGACGAGTCTTGCAGCGGTTATTTTGCAAATGGCTTCGCTAAAATTAGGTGATATACGCGAGTTTCCTTTTGTAGAGCCTCCGGAAGACAAAATGATTCGCGATGGCTTAACTGGCTTACAAGAGGTGCATGCCTTGGATAAATCAGGCAAGCTGACAGCGGTAGGAAAGCAGTTAGCAAAATTACCGGTTGACCCCAAACTCGCTCGCATGCTGATTGCAGCGAAAGATTTATCTTGTTTGCATGAAGTTTGTATTATTGTTTCTGGACTGAGTATTCAAGACCCGCGTGAGAAACCCGCGGATAAAATGCAGCAAGCGGATGCAAAACATGCAGAATTTATTGCTGAAGGTTCGGATTTTCTCGGTTTTTTGAATATCTGGAAAACCTTTGAAGAGCGCAAAAAACATCTCTCCAATAACCAGCTAAGAAAATGGTGTAAGCAAAACTTTTTATCTTATGTACGCTTACGTGAATGGCAGGATGTACATACGCAAATTGCGCAAGTCATCAAAGGCGAGCTGAAATTCAAATTGAATAGTACAGAAGCTTCCTATGAAGCCATTCACCAAGCCTTACTCCCCGGTTTATTATCGAATATTGGTTTTCGCCATGAGCAGTATGAATATTTAGGTGCGCGAAACCTTAAATTTTTTATCTTCCCAGGTTCAGGGCAGCATAAATTAAAGCCAAAATGGATTATGGCTTCGGAACAGGTAGAAACCAGTAAGGTTTATGGGCGCTGTGTGGCACGAATTGAACCGCAGTGGATAGAGCGCTGTGCCGCACATTTAGTTAAACACAATCATTTTGATCCGCATTGGGAGAAAAAAGCAGCGAGGGGGGCTATTTATGAACGCACTTTATTATTTGGTCTAACCTTAAATGCAAAACGCAAAATTCCTTATGAAAAAGTAGATCCTAAAGCAGCACGGCAGATGTTTATTCGCCATGCTTTGGTTGAACATGACTACCAAACGCGAGCGCCTTTTTTTAAAGCCAATGAAGCTTTATTAGAAGAGGTTGGTTATATTCAACATAAAGGTCGCCGTGTTGATTTGGTTGAAGATGAAGAGTGGTTATATGATTTTTACGAGCAGAAAATTCCTGAAACAGTCGTTAATGGTATTACCTTTGATCAATGGCGTAAAAAAACAGAGCGTGAACAGCCAAAATTACTCTTTTTAACCAAAGAAGATTTAACGCGTACGGATGAGGGACATATTAGTTCCTGGGAGTACCCTGATGAAAAGAAAATAGGCAGATTGACATTAGAATTACAGTACCGTTTTGATTTAGGGCATGAAGAGGATGGTGTGACCTTAGTTATTCCAGTACATCAACTCAATCAATTAACAGAACAGCCTTTTGAGTGGTTAGTGCCTGGCTTATTAAAAGAAAAACTGATCGCCTTAGTGAAAGGCTTACCCAAAAACTTGCGTAAACATTTTGTGCCAGTACCCAACACGGTGGATCGCTGTTTAGAGGTAGAGCCAGATGGCAAAGGTTCTTTATATGAGTGGCTAGCAATGCGCTTACGCAAACTCACTGGTGAAGCCATTCCTTTAACGATGTGGAATACGGATGTTTTAACCGATCATTTACGCATGAATTTTCGCGTGATTGATGAAGAGGGCAAGCAAATTGATAATGGCCGAGATCTTAAAGCCTTACAGCGTAAATATACTGAAGCTGCGGATGATAGTTTTAATCAAATTGCCGAAGATGAATTAAATTACACGGGTTGTATTCAATGGGCTTTTGATGATTTACCCGAGGTGTACCAATTTGAACAAAATGGCCAAGACTTTATTGGTTACCCTGCAATTATTGATGAAGGAGATGCAGTAGGCGTACGTATTTTTGATACTCAAGAAAAGGCGGCATTACAGCATGAGCAAGGTTTAGTGAGATTGTTTCAGCTGCAGTTAAAAAAGGAAGCCAAATATATACTGAAAAATCTGCCTTTTTCACCGGAATCAGAACTGGCTTATAATCGACTAAAAGAGCATGCTGATTTAAAGAAAGATATTGTCAGCCAGAATTATAAGGAAGATGTACTAGCGCTCATTATTAAATCAGTTTTTGTCACAGCCCACACAATTCGAACAAAAACTCAGTTTGATCAGGTTTTGCGCGATAATAAAGCAGAATTAATGCATTTATCGACTAAAATTGGTGACGCAGTTGTTGCTTCATTAAGCCAGTACACGCAAATTAAATTACGCTTAGCAAAGATGCCGGCTAGTGATGTTTCTGTGCAAGATGTAGAGAAACAATTACAGCGATTATTTTATCAAGGTTTTTTAACGCTGACTGCGTATGAAAATTTACGCCACTACCCGCGTTATTTAAAAGCAGTGGAGGCAAGGCTAGATAATATGTTGCAACAGCCAGCAAAAGATCAGCAAAAAATGCAGGAAATGGCGCGTTTCCAGCAGTGGTTTTGGCAGTCAATTGAAAAACGCCAAAAAAATGAAAGTGTTAACCCAGAGAGAGAAAGCTTTCGCTGGATGATAGAAGAGTTGAGAGTGTCTCTATTTGCGCAGCAATTGCGAACACCTTACCCCGTTTCAGCAAAGCGGTTAGAGAAGGCGTGGAATAGTTAAAACCGCTTTTTTAATGTAATGAAGCTTGAGTTTAATAAATGAATGATCAACAGCAAGTAGATATAATTATTGAGGCAAATGAGTTTGGCGGTGTTTATGCCAGTGTGCCTGAAGGTTTTGCTAAAGCGAAGTATTCTGTTGGATATTTGGAGGGCTTATTAAAAAACGAAGGGTGTTTGGGAATTGAGGTTGAGCAAGAGGCTCATGAAGAAATTAATGCCTTAATTAAATCTAAAAAAGCAGGCCGAGTAAAACTTGGTAATAAGGAAGATGCGGCTGCCGATGTCTTAATACCCTACGATAAATTAACAGCTAAATTAAGTATTTGTACTGCGCAAGGCGGTCTGGAAGCAGGCGTTAAAGAAATTATGGCGGCACTTGATGCAAGAAAAGTAGATTTAAGCTTGGTTAATAAAAAAAGAATTGTCGGATTGATTTTACAAGGGAAACAGAGTGCTCCTGGTTCGCTGATAGAAGTGGAAGTAGCTAAGGGTTACCCACCACAGCACGGGCAAGATACTCAGTTCAAACCCTTTCATGATGGGGTTACTGAGCGCCAGCCAGATAAAAGTCGTGATGGATCTTTGGAGTATCGTGATTTAGATGAACTACTTTCTGTTGAAGAAGGTATCGAGCTGATGCGTATGATTCCTCCAACAGAGCCTAAAGCAGGTATTAATGTCATTGGGGAAAAAATAGAAGCGAGAACCGGTGAAATTCTGGAGTTTAATGCGTGTGATGGGGCGGTTGTTAGCCCTAAAAATCCCAACCTTTTAATATCAAGTATGAAAGGTCAGCCGATTATGGCCAATAAAGGGATAAAAGTTGGGCACCTAAAAACACTGGGAACGGTTGATTTAGCAACGGGTAATATTGACTATGACGGTTCGGTTATTATCAAAGAAAATATTACAGCGGGGATGAAGGTTAAAGCAACTGGTGATGTACAGGTCTTTGGTATGTTAGAGGATGGTTCGATTGAAGCTGGTGGAAATGTTGATATTAAACTCGGTGCTTTAGGCCACGCTAACCGGAATAGTGAGATTGAAATCAAATGTGCGGGTAACTTATCGGCGGGTTATTTAGATAATATTCGAGTTCAAACGAAAGGGGATGTACTAATTAAAACAAAGTTATCAAATAGTTTTGTTTTTGCAGAGCAGCAAGTTGTTGTCGGCAGTTCAGGACAAAAAAAGAGCTCTATTGCTGGAGGGCGCGTTGTTTCTGGAGTACTCATTCGTGCTGAAGAGTTGGGTGGTTCTTCAGGTGTATCAACGGAAGTAGTTGTTTTATATAGTGATGCGGTGGAGGAACGCCTCAAATCAATAAAAAAAGAGATTGCGGATAAAAATGCGCAATTAATATCCATGCTTGGAAAAATGGTGGGTTTATCTAAAAAAGGGACTGAGAAAGCAAAGCAAGAAAAACTTGTTTTAACAGCAGAATCAGAAGAAATGAAGCAACAAATAACTGATTTAATGGAGGAGCAATCAAAGAGTGAAGGTTGTGTTGATCAAGTCAAAGCGGGGCGAATTATGGTGCAAAAAGAAACCAATCCCGGTGTTATTATCAAAATTTTCGACCAAGAATTAAAAGTTAAATCAAGATATGGAGCTGGATTTTTTGCATTGGATGAAGGAAAAATATCATTTCAAAAACCAAATAAAGAGGAAGAGTCATGAAAATTTCAATGATTAGTTTGTTGTTTATTTTATCAACACAGCTTAGTTTTGCTAAGTCACCTGCGCCGCTTAAAGTAGAAGGGGCTGTAACAGTGAGTACGGTTCAAGCGAAAGCATTAATAAATCAAGGTGTTACTTTTATTGATGTACGGAGAGATGTGGACTTCACTAAAGAACATATACGCTGGTCAATTCACTTGGATTTAAAGCAAGATTTTACGGAAAGTGCATTGTTAGATATTGTTAGAAAAAATCAGCCGGTGGTTTTTTATTGTAATGGTGAGTTGTGCCAGCGTAGTGCCATTGCCAGTGAAAAAGCTGTGCAGTGGGGCTGGAAGAAAGTGTTTTATTATCGTGGTGGGTTCCCTGATTGGAAAAAAGCAGGGCTACCAATAGAGTAGTTGAATGAACATTAAGAGGGGCTTTTAGATGCGTCATTTTATTTATCTAATTTCAGATAAATACTTATATTTATTGATTTAATTACAATACAACACATTAAACCTAGCAACAATAAGATGATTCATTCCAAACTATTCTTAAATGTAATAGAATCATGTTCTATATATGATTTTTAAAGGGTTTAATGTGTTCGTCTAGTAGTTACTAGGCAGCAAAAAAATATACATGGATGATACTGCTCAAAAAACACTAATTCAGTTCGGCTTCAAATTTGGCAGAAATGGTGCTCATTCCAGCCGAACAATAATGCTTAAAGAAATTCAGACATTATTTTCTAGCACTCAAGCAACGGCTACATTAGAACAATATCAATCAGAAGTTATTGACTATAATTGCTTAAATAAATCGACAGCGAATACCCGCAAACTGACTTTTAGGCACTTAAAAGATTTATATGCACTTGACGATGCACAACCTCTATTTCGAGTGCTCAGGCAGCTGTGGAATATAGACTCCGATGCACAAGCTATCTTAGCGCTTCAATTAGCCTATGCTCGTGACCCTTTATTTCGCATGAGTAGTGATTGTATTTTGTCTCATAAACCAGGTGAACAAATTCATCGTGAAGAAATAGAAGAAATTTTAAAAAAGGATGATCCCGAGCGGTTTTCACCTGCATCATTAAAATCATTTGCTCAAAATATTAATAGTAGCTGGACACAGGCAGGTTATTTAAAAGGTAAAGGACGTAAAATAAGACAAATACCTACGATTTCAGCTATTAATGTTATCTTTGCTATGTTTCAGGGGCACCTTTATGGACTCAGTGGTGAGCGATTGTTCAATAGCCCTTGGATGAAGATATTAAACACACCTGTGGAACGATTACAGGAATTAGCATCAGCGGCTTCATATCGAGGTCTTATAGACTATAAACAATCAGGTGGCGTGATTGATGTAAGGTTTAATGATTTTATTAAACCTGAAGAGCGGCAGCTGTTACAGGAATTAGACCAAGACATGTCGAAGGAAACTTAAGCAATGAGTAGCAGACTTAAACGTTTATTACACAATTACCAGAACCATATTACAGTACCTTGGCAATCTGGTTTAGCGGGTAGTCAAAAAGTGATTTTTACTGTTTATGATAAAACAGATGAACTAAGATTTAGATCACAGCTGACAGAATTTGAAATAGCCACAACCAATGCAGAACATAAATGGTGTGAAATTGATATTAGCAACGCCTTTCCTGAATGGATGTCAGAAATCGACTATAAAGAAGGCTATTTTGAATCCCCCGAAGACATAGAAACAACACTAGATGATTTTCTGGATGATTTAGTCGATAAACTAAAGCCCAAAATCGAAGCAACCGATGATAATACAGTTGTAGCCATTATAGGAATTGGAACATTATTTGGCTATGCCAAAGCATCTGATTTAGTAAATAAAATTGCACCGTTTGTGGCAGGTAGATTATTAATATTTTTCCCTGGTGAGTTTGAAAATAATAACTATCGTTTACTTGATGCAAGAGATGGATGGAACTACCAAGCTGTACCTATTACAGCAGGCCAATAAAAATAGCAGAGAAGCATAATGAAAAACCGTGACATATACCTGAAAGACCCCATAGCCAACCAATTAGCGAATAACGGTGTTGCTGAAGTTAAAGATGATTTATCCGATCAAGCATTAAAAACCTTACGTTACGAGTTAGATACTTTTGTTTGTGACGGCGAGTATGAAAAAGGGCTAGATAAAATCCTCAGTACCTTTTTAAGAAATTTAGACAGTGGAAATGAACAACCAGGTGTATGGATAAGCGGGTTTTATGGGTCAGGTAAATCACATCTAGCCAAAATGCTACGCACGTTATGGATTGATTACACCTTTTCTGATGGTATTTCATCAAGAAATATAGCCAAACTACCCACGGAAATTAATGATCATTTCAAGGAAATAAGTAATCAAGGCAAACGATACGGTAGTTTACATGCCGCTTCTGGAACAATAGGAGCAGGTACAGAAAATGTACGTTTGGCATTACTAGGGATTATATTCAAGTCGGCTGGACTCCCAGAACAATACCACTTGGCTCGCTTTGTTATGTGGTTAAAATCTGAAGGCCATTATGAGAAAGTTAAACAAGCCGTAGAAAGCAAAGGTAAACAGTTTCATAAAGAATTATCCCACCTTTACATGTCCCCGATCATTGCTAATGTCCTATTAGACGCGATGCCAGAACTTGCTAATAATGAAAAAGAAGTTAAGCAGTTACTCAAGGCAGAATACCCAAAAGTGAACGATGTCACCAACGATCAAATGGTTGAAGCGATTACGGAAGCCTTAACAAGTGATGATAAGTTCCCCTTGACCTTAATTGTCTTAGATGAAGTTCAACAATATATAGATAAAGACTCAAGCAAAGCTTATCAAGTCCAAGAAGTCACTGAAACGTGCAGTAAACATTTTGAAGGAAAATTACTTTTTGTTGCTACTGGTCAAAATGCCTTATCAGGTACGGCATCATTAAGTAAATTGATGGGGCGCTTTCAAGTTCCCGTGCAACTGTCTGATGTCGATGTAGAGTCGGTTATCCGCAAGATTATTCTTCAGAAAAAAGAAACCATAAAGTCAGATGTACAAGATGTGATTTCTAAAAACCTAGGTGAAATATCAAGACACCTAGGGGGAACAAAAATAGAACACAATAAAGATGATGAAGCTGTTTTAGTTTCAGACTATCCAATCTTACCTGTAAGACGACGTTTCTGGGAAAAAGTATTAAGAATCATTGATACCACAGGCACAGTTTCACAACTCAGAAATCAACTTAAAGTCATTCATGAAGCGACTCAAAAAAGTGCTGAAAAACCATTAGGCCATGTAATCGGTGCTGATTTTATCTATGAACAAATAGCACCTAATCTTATACAAACAGGCATGGTGTCTAAAGAAGTCAGTGAAATGATCGGTAAGCTTTCGGCAGGTAATGCTGATGAACAGCTCCAGTCTCGACTTTTAGCACTTATTTATTTAATAGGTAAATTACCAACCGATGCGATTGCAGACATAGGCGTTAGAGCCACGGAAGATATGCTTGCTGATCTGTTGTTAGAAAATCTAAATGCAGGTAGCAGTAGTTTAAGAAAGCAAATTCCTGCTTTATTACAGCAACTGCAAGATCAAGGTACATTAATGGCGTTAAGCACCACCAGTGGTGTTGAATATCGCTTGCAAACGCAGGAAAGCAGCCAATGGCACGACACCTATAGACAGCAAGAAGCAGAATTCTCTGGCAATATGCAGCGCATAGAAAACAAGCGCGAAGACCTGTTTCACCATCAAATTCAAGAAATAAGCAATTCGGTTCGTATCACTCAGGGTAAAAGTAAAGAATCAAGAAACTTATTATTAAACTTTGATGCTGAGGTTCCCAAAGATGCCAATAAAAAAATTTACATCTGGGTGCAAGATGGCTGGCAAACAGATGAAAAATCCTTATTAGCAGAAGCACACAATGCCAATCATGAATTACCCACAATTTATGTTTATATACCTGCGAGAAATAAAACAGAATTACATCAAGCAATCATCACCAAAGAAGCCGCTCAAGCAACTTTAGATATAAGAGGGATACCAACGACCTCAGAAGGTAAAGATGCGCGCACCGCGATGGAAACTCGCCTTAATGAAGCAACAAAGCATGTCAATATAATGCTTAAAGAAATTATGGAAGGTGTTCGCGTCTTCCAAGCAGGTGGCACAGAAATATTTGATAACGATTTAAAAGCTCAATTGGAGCAAGCGGCTAAAGCTTCAGTCATACGTCTTTATCGAGACTTTGATAAAGCTGACCATACAGGTTGGGGTAAAGTCTATAACAGAGCAACAAAGGACGGTGCTGAAAACGCCTTAGAAGCAGTTGACCATAGTTCTGATGTTGAAAAGCATCCCGTCTGTTCTGATATTTTAAAGTTTATAGGCGTTAGTAAAAAAGGTTCAGAAATTAGAGACAACTTTAAAGAAGCCCCCTATGGCTGGTCACAAGATGCCATAGATGCTGGGCTTTATGCCTTATTGGCTACGGGTGTTATCAGAGCAACCGATGCTGCGCGTAAACCCGTTGACAACAAATCCCTCGAAAGAAGTAAATTAACTCAAACGCATTTTAAAGTTGAATCAATTACTATAAAGACAGTACAACTTATTCAAGTCAGAAAACT
>JAQRMR010000079.1 GCA_028599115.1 Methyloprofundus sp. | reverse complement strand
AGGAAGGGTTGAATTCTTGGCAGTGATGGATAGGTTGCACAGCGCAGTGATGCCTATAAAGAAGGCTATATCACTGTTAAGTGTGGAGAAATAAACCGCTTGAAAGCGGTTTGATTTATATACCATGTAGCCCGTATGTAAGCACGGAATACGGGAAGTCAGAGGGCATAGTCTTGCAAAATCCCAACAGATACTCTCTCTCGCTTATGCGTATTAAATACCCCGTATTACGCAAGCTTCATACGGGCTACAGCAACATAATTTTATTTGCAGGTATTTTCAACACCTAACGGTGTCATAGCCATAAAGAAAATTAACCAGGAACGGCTAAAAAAGTTTGAGCAAAGTAGGCTGAAACGGTTGCCATCCCAGCCTACCATTCACTTATTATGCACGAGACATATATTTACCAGTCGCGGTGTTGATTTTAATCACTTCACCCGTTTCCAAATATTCAGGCACTTGCACATCTAACCCTGTAGGCAAAATTGCCGATTTAGTTCGTGCGGTTGCAGAAGAACCTTTAATTCCTGGCGCTGTTTCTGTAATTTCTAAATCAACAGTCGCAGGGAGTTCAATACCTAAAACACTGTCATCCATCAATAAAGCAGTAATGCCTTCTAAGCCTTCGGTTAGATATTCTTTTTGTCCTTCAAGGTCGTCGTCATTCAGTGAATATTGCGTGTAATCCTCAGTATTCATAAAGACAAAATTATCGCCATCATGATAAGAGTACTGCACTTTTACACGAATACAGTCAGCGGTCTTAAAAAAGTCGTCACCCTTAAGTGATTCATCCAATTTTTGACCTGTTTTAAGGTTATTAAAGCGAATTTTGTATAAAGTAGACGCGCCACGGGAAGAGGGGCTTCTTGATTCAACTAGCTTAACTACATAAGGTGACTCATTAATTTCAACAATATCACCACGTTTTAAATCACTTGCTTTAGGCATTCGTTTTTCCTTTAGTTTTATAAATTATAGCGTGGTTTATTTCGCTAACTGGGCTTTAATAAAATCAACAATGCCATCTAAAGCAATATCTTGATTTTCACTATCTGTACGCGCACGGTATTCGGCAGTATTATTATCCAAACCACGATCACCCAGAACAATACGATGTGGAATACCAATTAATTCCATATCAGAGAACATAAAGCCTGCGCGGACTTTTCTATCATCAAATAAAACATCGATCCCCGCTGCTTTTAAATCTTCATATAACTTATTAGCCGCAACACGTAAACGCTCTGATTTATGCATATTCATCGGGCATAAAGCGACTTCAAAGGGTGCTAAATTAGTAGGCCATACGATGCCATTATCATCATGGTTTTGCTCAACTGCAGCAGCCACAGCACGTGAGATACCAATACCATAGCAACCCATTATTAAGGTTTCGCTTTTACCGCCTTCATTAATAACCGCTGCCTTCATTGCTGCGCTGTATTGTGTGCCTAATTGAAAAATATGGCCCACTTCAATACCACGCACAATCTTTAATGTTCCTTCGCCATCGGGGCTAATATCACCTTCAACGACAGAGCGTAAATCAGCTATTTCAGTTGGCACAGCTAAATCTCTTTCCCAGTTTGTACCGGTGTAATGTTTGCCTTTTTGGTTGGCACCACAAACAAAATCAGCTAGATTAGTCACGCTACGATCAGCGATGGTTCTAATCGTTAAATCTTTAGGGCCAATAGAACCTTTCTCACAAGAACAAGCAGATAAGATTTCTTCATCACTTGCAAACTCAAGTGGCGCAAGAATACCGTCAATTTTTTCCGCTTTAATGTCATTCAGTTCATGGTCGCCTCTTAATAATAAAGCCACCAAGGAATCTTCTTCTCCACGAACAATGAGTGTTTTAACAATAGATTGCGCATTGATTTTAAGCGCGGCGGATAACTCATCAATAGTATGTAAATTAGGGGTATCAATTAAGCTAAACTCTTGTAAAGCAGCAGGACGAGCATCTGTTGGCATCAGCGCTTCTGCTTTTTCTACATTGGCCGCATAATCACTGCTAGTTGATACCGCTAAAGCATCTTCACCCGAATCAGCAAGGACATGAAACTCATGTGAAACCGCACCACCAATCGAACCAGAATCCGCCATTACCGCACGAAAACTAAGTCCTAAACCATTAAATATATTGGTATAAGCTTGGTACATAACATCATAAGTTTCTTGCAATGAATCCATAGATAAATGAAAAGAATACGCATCTTTCATAATAAATTCACGTGAACGCATAATGCCAAATCGCGGACGAATTTCATCACGGAATTTAGATTGAATTTGGTAATAAGTAATGGGTAATTGCTTGTAACTTCTTAGTTCATTACGCGCTAAATCAGTAATAATTTCTTCATGCGTTGGGCCTAAGCAAAAATCGCGACCATGACGATCATTTAGGCGAGCTAATTCTGGTCCATACTTTTCCCAACGACCTGTTTCTTGCCATAATTCAGCCGGTTGTAGGGCAGGCATTAACACTTCTAATGCACCTACTTTTTCCATTTCTTTGCGTGTCATCGCTTCAACTTTACGCAGCACACGTAAACCTAAAGGCAACCAAGTATAAAGCCCCGATGCTAGCTTACGAATTAAGCCCGCGCGAATCATTAATTTATGGCTAGCAATTTCTGCATCAGCCGGTGTTTCTTTAACGGTATTTAAAGGAAATTGAGAGGTGCGCATGTTTTTTAAATGAAAGAAGTAAAAAATGGGTATTTTAGCAGTTTAGCGCTATGGAGAGAGAAATAATGTTGACGAGGTTTTATAGCCTCAACTGATCTGTTGGGCTATAAAACAAAGTAGGGTAGGCTAAATAGTTTTATCCTGTACGCATTACCGTGGCTAAAACCTAAGCAAAAATTTCAGTTAAAAAATTCTGCATACTTTGCCAAGCACGCTGCTCGGCAACAGGATTATAAATCAAACCATTATCAGGAAATTTAGCGTCAGGGTTAGTAAAAGCATGCTGGGTATTACCATAAGCATGCAGTTGCCAATCCACGTTTAAACCAGTCATTTCCTCTGCAAATTCATCAATTGCCGCAGGGGGTGCAAGGGGATCATCATATCCATGCAAAGTTAAGACTTTTGCAGAGATAGCTTTATCGGATACGAAATCAGGTTTATTTAATAAGCCATGAAAGCTCACAGCACCTTTAATATTAGCACCAGAACGTGCTAAATCTAAGGCGCAAAGCCCGCCAAAACAATAACCTATTGTGGCGATTTTTTTATCATCCACCCAAGGTAATAACGTTACCGCATATAAAGCTGCATTGACTCGTTTTTGCAATAAAGCACGGTTCTCCATAAAGGGCTGCATTAAAGCCATTCTTTCTTCATCAGTTGACCCGTTTTTGCCTTCACCATACATATCTAAAGCAAATGAGAAATAACCTAATGCCGCTAATTGCTCCGCTTTTTGCTTAACGAAATCATCACGTCCGCCCCAAGCATGGCAGATAATAACAGCGGGGCGTCGCCCAGAAAAACTATCATCATAGGCAAAAAAACCTTCTAATAAAGTATCGTCATCGACATAATTTATCGTATTAGAAACCAAAGCCATTATTGATTACCAAAGTTATAAACAACAATACGGTTGACTAAAGGTTTTAGGTCATCATGCAACATTTTTTTATGCTTTTTGCTTTGCATGTACTTTTTTAAAGCTTTTCTATCTTTAAAGGTTACCGTCACAGCAACATCAAAGGTATCATCCACTTTAGGTCGGTCGCTAGAAATAACGGCACTGACATGGCGAGATAAAACGCCTGGTAAGGTTTCTAATTGGCGGCTTGCCTGAACAAACTTTTCACGCATTGCTAAATTACCTGGCTCTTTTAACCAAGCCACAACCACATGGCTAACACGCTTATCTTCAGCCGCATGGCTAGTAAAAGAAGTGGCTAATAAACAAACAATAAAAAAACTTTTTAATAATGATTTCATTATATTTTTCCTGTGGATTGCAGAGAGTTTAAAAAGCCTGTTGAGGCTTCTTCGATTAAATCTAAAACAGTTTCAAAACCATACTTACCGCCATAATAAGGATCAGGCACTTCATTGGCTTTTAAATGTGGCGCATAATCTAAAAAGAGTTGTACTTTATGTTGATGCTCGGTGGGACAGGCCTGCATCATAATTGAATAATTTTCATTATCCATTGCTAGCAGATAATCAAAATCTTCAAAATCACCCCGAATGAATTTACGTGCTCGCTGCGCACTTAAATCAATACCCCGATCTTTCGCCGCTTTTTGCGAACGTAAATCCGGCGCTTCATCCACATGGTAAGCATGCGTCCCCGCAGAATCAATAGAAAAAGATTTTTGTAGCTGATTAGTGTTGATTAAATGCCGAAAAACGCCTTCAGCACTGGGTGATCGGCAGATATTGCCCATACAAACGAAAAGTACTTTTATTTGTTTCATTTGATCTCTATATTTTTGATGAATAACAGGACTTAAAGTTAATAGTCCCAAGAGTTTTAACAAGCCCCAACTCAGTTAAGGCACAAGTTCTATGATGAAAGTAGCGAGTGCGATAACACCTATAACTTCTCAAGTAAGGGCGCCACCTGCCAACCACTATAAAAACAGATTTACTCTGGTTAAGTATTTACATGGAAGCAATAAGCAAGCCCTTTGATGTGGATAGTGCATTTTCAAAGCTGTGCATAATTCCTCGTATTTTTCACGCTTAATGGAAGCACTGTAGATAATGCAGACATCTCATTGGGAGAAATAATAACACAAGGCTGTGTTTTATTACTTTTTCACTATTTCAAGTGGCCGACCCCTTGATTTCGCAACAGAAAAATTACAGGACAGAAGGCTTAATGAAATTAATGTAATGAAGCCGCCTAATTTATTTTTTGGGTGAATAAAGCTCATCGACTTTCCCCTTGAAGATAAATTTAATATGTTGTGGCCTAAGGCTTTACTTACTAACTGCCAAAAGTGTAGCGCCTTGTTAGCTGATGCCTCGTAGAATCCTGCATCAGCAAAACAAGCCGGACAAAATTCAACCTCCAGAAGTATCCGTAGGCGCTTCCTGTTCAAATGCTTTTTGCTCTGGGGTCAGATCCTTTGCACCTGTACCTGGCATCATTTCGAAACCAAGATCAAAATGCACCAGCATGGTCTTCAATTGATCGAAAACTTTGCGGTCGCCCTTCAGCTTGGCTTTGCCTGACTTGATCTGCTCATCGAATGAAATAACACCCATCATCGTTTTTTCAAGATCCGTACGGCTGATGGTGATGCTAAGATCAGCATCGTTTGCTTGATAGCCGACAATATTTGTCAGCGTGCCATTACTCAGTTCCAGTACAAACTTCTCTTTGTTATCCGGGGTAAGTAAATTAATTTTAAAATGCTTTCCATCAGCCATCTCACTGTCGAGGCGCACACCAAGAAAATCCAGCCATAACTCAGTGGTCATTGCACGAATCAAATCAGGACCAGAGCTTTTGGGCGTGGCTCCTGAAGGAATACCATTACGCAATTCGTAGGCTGCCGCAAGAAAGCTATTACGTACACTCGGACTTTCTTGCTGGTAACCAATCTGTTCAAACACATCTGCCAGCAGATCTTTCGCTGGCTGGTTACCAGGCTCTGCATATACTAACTTGTTGAGAATTTCCTGTGCGTGACGATACTTGCCTTGGTTAAAGAGTTCATCACCTTTAGATAATATTTTTTTCGAACCCCCCATCATTTCCACATACAGGGGTGCTGAATCTTCCGGTGATAATGGAATCAGTGTACTCGGGTTGCCGTCCCAGTAGCCGAGATAGCGATTCACTACCGCACGGCTGTTGTGTTCAACCGAGCCATGGTAACTACGTGCTGACCACTGGTTTTGCAAGCTCATTGGCACCTGGTAAACATTATGGATCTGGTTAACCGTTACGCCCTGATTGGCTAGGTGCAATACGCCATTATTAAGGTTGGCGTAAGTATCTCGCTGCGTGCGCATAACTTCCTGAACACGATCATTACCCCAGCGCGGCCAACTGTGCGAAGCGAACATTACCTCCGCTTTGTCACCGAATAGGTAAAGTGCCTTGTTGATTTGCTTGGACCATTCCAGTGCATCACGCACCAATGCCCCACGCAGGGTGTAAATATTGTGAATGGTACCGGTAATATTTTCCGCTGCCCAGAAAGCCTTCATTTCAGGAAACCAGGTATTCATTTCTGCAGGTGCTTCAGTCCCCGGGGTGTTCTGGAATACCATTTTTACACCGTCAACTGTCAGCTCTTCAATATTCTCTTCAATGATGAGATTAGGTGCGATAAGCCCGAGGCTACCAGCCGCTGTGTTTTTACCGATGGATTGGTCGACATGACCGAAAGGGCTTCGTGGCAACAACACGCCGTACTGAAAGAACATCCGCCGATTCATGGCATTACCCGCATAGACGTTTTCCGATACTGCATGATCCATGAAGCCTGCAGGGGCGATAATTTTAACTTTGCCGCTCTTCACATCGGCCTCATCAACCACACCGCGCACACCACCGAAATGATCGGCATGGGAGTGAGAATAGACTACAGCTACCACGGGGCGCTCACCGAGTTGTTCATTGATGAATTTGAGTGCCGCCGCCGCCGTCTCCTTAGCTGTTAGTGGGTCAAATACGATCCAGCCGGTATCACTTTCAATAAAAGTGATATTGGCCAAATCATAGCCACGTACTTGGTAGATTTTATTGGGCAAAACCTCATACAGGCCGTAGGCCATATTTAGAATTGCCTGTCGTTGTAGCGAAGGGTGAATGCTATCAAAGTCTTTGCCCTGAAGCAGGTAGTCATAGCTACCAATGTCCCAAGCTACATGACCTGCTTCAGCCATAATTTGCTTATAGGTAGGCGCTGCAATAAAGCCTTTTTGGGCTTCTTCAAAATCACGCTTATCTTCAAATGGCATGCTCTTACGCAACCCGCTCTGTAACTCAATGGTAAACTTTGAGGGTAATTTTCCCTTGGCATCAAAATGCTTGCCCTGTATAGCACCCCGGTCAGTTTTCGCATTGCCTCCACCAGCTGCCAATGTTGTGCAGCCTACTAAAATGCTAATCATAGCAATTGGTATTAACTTGCCAATGGTATTCATGGTTGTCATAATTTCATCCGTCCTTTGTTGTTTGTTTTAGCGAACTATTTTTATGGCCTCAGTGTGCCTACATTTTGGAAATGCACGACATGCCCAAAATTCATTGCCTACATTTTTACCTTTTTTGGCTACCTTTTTGACCATATTTGATGAACATTTTGGGCATAGTTGTTCTTCAGTTTCAGGTGTTTTGCTAACCGGTGTTTCTTGCGTTGAAGTTGATTCAAGTTCAGGTTCTAAATGATTTGTTGTTTCAGCAGGAAGAATGGATGCAAATAACTGTTGAATTTCATTGATGCTGTATGTTGCCTGTGCAGGAATTTGAATAAGGGACAAACCTGCCGACTTGCTTGCACCCTGTAAAAAAGCATCACGCTCTTGACGTTTTTTTGAGTTGTGAGATTTATCATCGAGTTCAATTGCACATAAAACTGAAAGATCTTTTTTATTGCATACTAAAAAATCAAAGTGTTTCCCAGAAATTTTATTAAAAGCCTTTTGCCAATCACTACGACTCCTACCTTTTTGAGGTGTGATTACATCGGCTACACGCACCTTACCAAATATTTGAACTTGTTTCCCGATGGCTTGATTTAAAACTCCTAAAAATGAACGTTCCGCGGGACTAAAAAGAGTGTCTATTTTCTGATAAGGAAAGTCATTAGGTGAAATATTATTATTTTGTAACAGCTTAACAATTATTACAGCAATAATTGCTATGACTATTAATGTGATAATTATCCAGGTCATTCTATCTCCGTATTTTTATGTATAACTGTTACTTCTAAAGTAACTTCGCTCAATTATTTTAATACCAGCTACTTTCTCCTTGCTATTAAAATAATCACGAAAATAAGCTCTATTTTCATAATAGTAAGGCAAATAAGTTACTTAATTTGGTATTAGCTGATAAATCAGGCAAGATTGCCTTAGCAAATATTAACTGAGTTTATTAACTAGGTGATGTTATGTCAACTTTTTAACTAAAGAGTAACGTCTCTTTAATTAATGTTTCCTAGCACAGGTGCTTAAACAAGATAAAATACGGTACAATTTATTTTACTTTCTATACAACTGCACCTCATGGTCTTAACGGAGTTAGACTTAAATGACAATAAGAGTAATTTTAGTTGATGATCACGCAGTCGTTCGCGCTGGATTCAAGATGCTGTTATCCGTGGATGATGAAATTGTTGTTGTTGCTGAGGCTGAACGAGGTGAGCAAGCGATTACACTGTACCAAAAAATGCAACCAGATGTCGTCGTTATGGATTTATCCATGCCTGGAATTGGAGGCTTAGAAGCTATAAAACGAATTGTTGCGCAAGATAATCATGCCAAAATCTTAGTGTTTAGTGTGAATGATGAACAAGTTTTTATTGATAGAGCTGTCACAGCGGGGGCAAAGGGTTTTATTAGCAAAAATAGCGCTGCATCTGATTTAACAGGGGCGATTAAAAAAGTTTCACAAGGGCTCGTTTATTTAGAGTCTATTGCTCGATTTAATAGCGACTCTTCCAATTCCGAGGTTTCAACTGGAAAGCAAGCGATTACAGATTTTTCATCAAGAGAATTTGATGTTTTTTTATTATTAGCTAAGGGAAAAACTGCAAAAATTATTGCCGATGAATTAAGCTTAAGTTATAAAACAGTGGCCAATTACAGTACACAAATAAAGAAAAAACTAGATGTTAATAGCGTTGCAGAGTTAGCACATATTGCTGTATTGTACGGCATGCTAAATAACTAAAGGCTTATATAGGTTCTACTTATGAAAACAAAATCAATTCTTTCACTATTATTTCTTTTATCGCTATCAAATGTAGTTTTTGCAGCTAAAAATGAGGCTAAATGGTTGCAAGTACTCCAGCCGCAATATTTCCCAAAGCAATCAATTTTAGATGGAAAGGATATTATTCAGTTAACATCGCCAATTCGCGCTGAAGACCCTGCACTGGTTCCCGTAAAAGTGACCGCTAAATTAGAGCAAACAAAAGAGCGATATATTAAGCGTTTATTGTTATTAATTGATAACAACCCTGTGCCGTTTGTTGGTGAGTTTGAGTTTACGCCTGAAAGCGGTAAAGCCGATATTGCTATGCGTGTGAGGGTGAATAGTTATAGTTATATACGTGCTATTGCTGAAATGAATAATGGCGACTTATATATGGTAAAAAACTATGTAAAAGCGAGTGGTGGCTGTTCTGCACCTGTTGGGGCAGATTATGATGCAGCGATGTTAAGACTAGGGAAAATGAAGTTTCGCTTAGATTCAAATGTGCAAAATGGTAAACCAACAATGGCTCAGTTATTAATTAGTCATCCTAATTTAACTGGCATGCAAATGGATCAGGTGACGCGTTTTAAGCGTAAATCACATTTTATTAAAAAAATTAAAGTGACGTTTGATGGTAAAGCAATTTTAACCGCTAAAACAGACATTGCGATTAGTTCTGACCCTAACTTTCGCTTTTATTTTATCCCTAAGCAAAAAGGGGAGCTGAAAGCTGAGTTTACCGATACCTCTTGTGAAAGTCCGGTAAGCCGTGATGTTTGCCAATCCGGGGAGACTTATACTAAGACCTATAGTGTACAACCTTAGTATCAATCGAGTCTGACCCTATTGAATTTCTTCTAAACTTTTGATAGTTACCCTCTAGTTACTGATTCAAACTAAAGGCCCCCTAGTTAAATTATAGGAATAGTTTGCATTTCCAGTTCATTATTAGCTGTAATCCTAGTTAATTACTTACAAATAACAACAAAAACAGCTACCCTTAACGCAACCTTTGTGACACAATGTGACGAAATATCGACATTAAAGAAGGATTAGTATGTTATTAGAGTATCGAATTACAAATTTTTTTGGTTTTAAAGAGAGCACCAATGTCTCTTTCAAATTACCAACTAATTGCCCTAAAGATATATCCCTAGGTAAAGACTATACGAATATTCTTTGCGTTAAAGGTAAAAATGCATCAGGTAAGACTAACTTATTGAAGGCCCTTTCATTCCTCGCCGACTTTTGCATAGATTCCTTCTCCCAAAAACCAGACGAAGAAATTCTATTAGAAAATTTCTATGATAGTAAAGAAGATACTGAGTTTTTTATTGAGTTTAAAGATGGTGACACCATTTTCCAATATGAATTAATATTGAACAAACAAAATATTGTTCGAGAAACCGTTTATAGGAAAGATCAAAGAAGAACAAAAATTATTGAACGCGAAGAAAATAAATTCACATCAGTAATATCTGAACTTAAAAATCTAAAACTAATGAAGTTGAGACAAAACGTATCATTTATCAGTACGGCAAAGCAGTATGATCTTGATAACATCCAGACAGTAAAATCAATATACAAATTTTTTGATTCGTTCATGTCTAATGTTAATCATCATGGTCTAAACTCAAAAACTCCAGATGTAAATTTACTGTGCCAACTATTCTACGAAGAAAAAACTTCACGTTTATTTAATTTCGTTAAAGAAATAATAATAAGCTGTGATACGGGTGTTAAAAATATAGAAATTATAAAAAACGAAAGTGACTCGAATGAAATAAAATATATTCCCCAATTTATTCATGAAGCAAATGGTGAAGATCAGAGAATTAACTACCATGCAGAGTCAAGTGGAACAAAGTCACTATTCATGCAGTTAGCTCGCTATAAACTCATTTTAGATAATGGTGGGGTTCTGTGTTTAGATGAGTTTGATATAAATCTACACCCCAAAATATTACCATTACTCATAGATTTATTTTTAAACCCTGATAAGAATACCAATGATTCCCAATTGATCTTCACTACCCACAATTCTGACATTATGGACTTACTTGGTAGATATAGAGTATATATTGTGGAGAAACAATTTAACGAAAGTTTCGCATATAGGTTGGATGAGATTCCAGGTGATATATTGAGAAATGATAGGTCTATAAGCCCTATTTATAATTCAGGAAAAATCGGTGGGTTGCCTAAGATATGAGTAAAAATAAGAGAAAAGATACATTTTTAAAAAAATTCTCTACTGTTAGTATCGAGAACGCTAATAACAATTTAGCATCTAGGTGTAAATTTAACTTTTCATACTTTACTTATGGAGATAATGCAGGCCAAAACTTCGATGAATGGCCATGTGATAAATTACAAAAATTTCTCACCAAACTACGTCATTTTTCAGTAGAAACATTAGAGCATTGGAAGGTAACTCCTATAGGCTCAGGAAAGAAGAAAAGACCGGTTTTAGTTGTATATGATAGTTATCCAACAAACTCTGATTTCACCCAGCCAGCACATATTCCTCATCAAGCTAAATGGGCGAGGTTCAGGTTAGAACAAGGTTGCCGCCTAATCGGCTTTATTATCCCAGATGAATATAATCATACCAACCAAAATAATACTCCATACAAATTTTGTACAAATACTTTTTATATCGTCTTTCTTGATGAAAATCATAGATTTTATATAACTAAAAAATAGTCCTAAGCCCCTTATTTGTCTGCTTCCACTTAAATTCTAATGTGCATAAACTCTGAGAGGGGCGGGGATAAAATTAAAGATCGATTGATTTACTTTCAGTGATATCTTTTGTACTTTCATTGTGTTTATTTTCGAGTAAATAAGGAGAGAGGATGGAAGAATTACAGGCGGTTATCGTTGATTTTCGGGAAAGTGTACGCTCTGCTAATGCGATCCCTTTCCCTCCTCGTACTGGTACAGGTGATCGTTATACATAATTCTGATATGCTCGCTGTTTTGATTAGTTGGGTATATTTGATTTAATGGATTGCTTTCGAGGTTTTCAGGAACGAATGCTAAACATTTTTATTCCATAAAAGCACAGAACTTTTGAATAAGTACAAAGCCGATAAAATAAAGGGGACGCTACCCTTTGTTGAATGACCAACCAAAATATTCAGTAATTCATTTTTATGCTGCTGTTGAGCTATTCGTAAAAGCAAGGTTAATGGATGAACATTGGTCGTTAGTTGTAACCAAAAGACAAGATCCAGATAAAAGTAAATTTTTTTCTGGTGATTTCCAGTCAGTCTCTCTTGATGAGGCTGCAAATAGATTAAAAAAAATAGTGGGTAGTGGTTTATCACAGGCAGAACTAGATGCCTTTAAAGACGTTGCTAAACACAGAAACAAAATGGTTCATTTTTTTCATGAAGCTCATTCTGAAAAAGAAAATAATAAAGTTAGGCACGGTATCGTAAAAGAGCAATTAAAAGCATGGTACTTTTTACACCAGCTTTTAACCGTTAAATGGAAGGATGTATTTCATTCATGGAATACAGAAATAGCAAAGTTAGATACTGCATTGAGAAAATTACACGAATTTCTTCAAGTGGTATTTGATAACTTAAGTGAAGAAATAAAGTCTCAGAAGCAGAACGGTGTACACTTTGAAGAATGTCCTTCTTGTGGTTTTGAATCTCAAATTCATGATACAGATAACAAAATAATTTACGAGTCTAGTTGTTTAGTTTGTGGGCTTCTTGAAAAAAGCTTATGCATTGAATGTTCAGACTGTAATAAATTAGTTATTTTTAAAGAGGAAGGTTTTTCTGATTGTCAATCGTGTGGAAAGCACTATGAACCTGAGAATTTGGCTGAAATATTAATAGATAGTGATGAGGCTTATATATCAGCTAAGGATGGAGGCGATTCATGCGAGGGAAACTGTAATGGCTGTGATGGTTATCATACCGTTGTGCTTACCGAGAATGAAGAGTGGGTATGTGCCAGTTGTTTTGAGGTATTCAGTTCACTTGAAAGTTGTGAGTGGTGTAATGAGCTAAATACAGGTGACATGAGCGAAAGCTATACATTTGGGTGTAGTCATTGTGAAGGAATGTCTGGTTGGGATAAGAGTTAATAATAAATTAGGTATAACAAAATGGGAAAAAATGGGGGAAAAAATGGGGGACGCTACCCTTTTTTAAAGATAAAACTATGTTAAAATACTCCATATGCCAAGACAAGCAAGAAGCGTATTCGCTAATATCCCTCATCATATTACTCAGCGAGGCAATCGCAAAAGT
>JAQRMR010000078.1 GCA_028599115.1 Methyloprofundus sp. | reverse complement strand
CCCGTTGTATGCCCTGCTTCAATCAATTCATGTGCTGTTTTAGCTTCCGCTAAAGGAAATACTTTGGCAACTTTTATCGTTAATTGATTATTATCAATATATTGAGCGCACTGCTCTAAAATTTTAATATGTTGCTGCCTTGCTTTATCGAGCTGGCGCAACATAGGTACTAACATGAGTTCAAAGCTAATACTTAAATTCCTTATCCGCGCTTCTGATAAATCAACGCCATCTACTGCTAATAAGGTAACAATCCGGCCAAAATGGGCTGTCAAAGTGATACTTTGACTAAATACATCACCACCAACTGTATCCAAAGTTAAATCTACACCTTCGCCTTGGGTTAGCTGGTCAACTCGCTCTTGCAAATTTTCTTCCGTGTATAAAATAACCTCATCTGCCCCCAATGATTTAACCCATGCCGCTTTTTCAGTGCTACTAACCGTCGTAATCACTCGCGCACCTTTGGCTTTAGCTAACTGTATCGCGACATGCCCAACACCACCGGCTCCCGCATGGATTAATACGGTTTCCTTTGCTTGCAGCCGTCCTCTATCAAACAAAGCGCCCCATGCGGTAATTAAAACTAATGGCGCTGCAGCGGCAGTATTAAAATCAAGCCTGTTAGGCATTGCTGATAAGTATTGAGACTCGATAACGGTAAACTCTGCATAGTTACCTTGCTCAGCCCCCAAACCTCCGTGACATGCCCAGACCTTATCTCCCACTTTAAAGTCAGTCACATCAGCGCCGGTTTCAATAATTTCACCCGCTAAATCACAACCTAAAACGGCAGGTAAATTATCCGGATAAAACATCGCCATACTGCGAACTTTGGTATCAATCGGGTTGACGCCTGCAGCCTGTATTTTTATTTTTACTTCTGTTGCTTTAGTCACCTTAGGTTCCGCTAACTCTTGTAGCGCTAAAACACTACTGTCACCTGCTGCTGTCATTACAATTGCTTTCATTTAATCATCCCATTGTTGTCGGTAGTTCTCGTAATCATAATGCTTTAAGCATTTTAATTCGCCTTGATTAACGCTGTATATATCAGGCAAATTATAGCCATTAAAACGATTGGCTTTCACTAAGGTATAAGCGCCAACATTGATAAAGCTTATTTTATCGCCTACTTGTATTGCTTGGTTAAAGCGGTATTCACCAAAAACATCTCCAGCTAAACAAGTTGAACCAACTAATAGAGCAGAAAAATTACCTTGTTTATTGGCTTCTAACACCTCTGGCACACGCTGAAACTCAAAAACTTCAGGATTATGATTAATCGAGCTATCTAAAACAGCAATTGTTTTCCCGTCGCTTTCAAAACAATCAATCACCGTTGTCACCAAACTGACTGCTTTATTAACAATATCTTTCCCCGGCTCTAAATAAACCTCTATTTGATATTTTTCGCGTAAACGTATAATCACTGCAAGCAAAGGATCTAAGTTATTTATTTCTTGTAATAAATAGCCGCCACCTAAGTTTACCCACTCAAGTTGTGGTAAATAATCAGATAAATAAAGCTCAATTTTATCTAACGTTTTAATTATGGGGGCTAAGTCTTGCTGAGAAAACACAGTATGTAAATGTATGCCTTCTATTCCTAAAAAATCATTAACTTGTACCTTTTCTATATTCAGACCTAATTTAGAATGCAGGCGACAAGGATCAAAGCGTTCATCATTAGAAAATGATAATTTAGGATTAATACGCAGACCTTTTGAAACAGGCAGCTTATTTTTTAAAAACACTTCTTTTTGGTTGAGTGAATTAAAACTAATGTGCGTGCAAATATCATTTAATTCCGCCTGCTCATCTCGCCTAATTCCTGGCGTTGCAAGATGAATGCTTTGTGATGAGTTTAAGACTGAATGCGCTAATTTAGCCTCAAATAAAGAGCTCACAGAAAAGCCATCAATATAAGGCTGTAGCCACTTTAATAAGGGAACAAAAGGCAGTGCTTTGATTGAATACAAAACGCGGCAGCCTGATTTTTTGCGTATATAAGCCAAATTATCGGCTGCTTGTTGAATAACTTGTTGATCAATAATAAAGGCTGGCGATGTTGCTGGAATAATAGACTTTTCTGCCATTCGCTTATCGACCTTTACCCGAGTAAATCATTTTTTCCGTCACAACAGCATCCATATAAACATCATATTTTTGCATTGTAATCTGCGCCTGTAATTGGCTTTCAAAAGCTATCGCCATAATAGTGGCTTGACTATTCATTTGATTTAAGAGGCGGTCATAATAACCCGCCCCATTTCCGAGCCGTCCACCTTGTTTATCAAACGCAACGCCTGGGGTAATCACTAAATCTAACTCAGTGGGATTAACTTCTTTAGCAAGCTCTCCCCAGCGATCAATCGGTGGTTCTAAAATATCCCATGTCCCTTTTTGTAATTCATCAAAACTTTCCAAGTGCCAAAGGCCTAGCTTATTTTCGCCCTGAGCATCTTTTGTGCAATAAGGGATAACAATTTTTTTATCTTTTTTTGCGAGTGCTATTTTTACAGCCTCTAAGGTCTCTACCTCAGAGCGGCAATGTAAATACCAGAGAACTGTTTTAGCAGTTTGATAACTTGCGCTCGCGTAGACTAATGCTAATATCTGTTCGCTTAAGTGCTTTCTATTATTTTGAGCATTGCGTCTATCGTAAGCAATACGTCGCTGCTCTGCTTTTATTGTGTCCAATTTACTAAAATCAGCTGCTTAACCCAATCGCTACGTTTTTCACGCTCTAATAATTCAACACGAGCACGCCCCATTAAAATGACCGCAAAAAAGCAATAAAAGCCTAATACCATAATTAATAAAGGTATCCACATCTCTGGCGGCATTGCCGGTTTTTCTGTCACTGTAAATGTTGCGGACTGATGCAAAGTATTCCACCATTCCACTGAATATTTAATAATAGGGATATTGACCAAGCCCACTAAAGAAAGTATCGCTGAAGCTTTATCAGCACCGGCTTTATTTTCAAACGCAGCATGCAAGGCAATTACACCAATATATAAAAATAAAAGTACCAACATCGCTGTCAAACGCGCATCCCAAACCCACCAAGCACCCCACGTAGGTTTACCCCATATTGCGCCTGTTGCCAAAGACATCACGGCAATAGAAGCCCCAATGGGCGCACAAGCTTGGGCAATGATATGTGCCATTTTCATTTTCCAAATCAAACCTATCGCACCAGCAACCGCCATTAACATATAACAAGATTGCGCTAAGATTGATGAAGGTACATGAATGTAGATAATGCGAAAGCTATTGCCTTGCTGGTAATCTGCAGGTGCAAAAACCAGTCCCCAAACCAAGCCTACACACAAAAAAACCAAAGTTGCGATACCAAACCAAGGTAATAATTTACTCGTAAAATTATAAAACCAGCGAGGTGAAGCCAATTGATAAAACCAACGTGGCATAGAAATTTTCATCATATTACCCCTAACTGCGAATACTAATTTTTAATGCTGCCACAATCGCAATTGGTGCAAGCATTAAACTAAAGACTAAAATGGCGGCTAATAAAGCCAAATACCCTTGTATCGGTAAACCCATCGCTCCTGCTTGTACTGTTCCTGCACCAAAAATAAGTACGGGAATATACAAAGGTAATACCAATAAAGAAATTAATACGCCCCCTTTGCGCAGCCCTACCGTTAAAGCAGAACCAATGGCACCCATTAAACTTAATGTTGGCGTGCCCAATAATAAACTTATGATAAGCGCTGGATAAGCAGGTTCAGGTAAAAAAAACATCATCGCAACGAGGGGCGAAATTAAAGCCAGAAAAAAACCACTGACTAACCAATGCGTAATAACCTTTGCAGTCACTAGCATCCACAAAGGTTCTGCACTAATTAACATCTGCTCTAAAGAGCCATCTTGATAGTCACTACGAAAAATACCATCGACTGATAGTAAGCAAGCCAATAGAGCGGCTACCCAAATAACACCCGATGCAACTTCAGAAAGAAAGCTAGGGTCTGGGCTTACACCTAATGGAAAAAGAACGGCAACCATTAAAAAGAAAGCTAAAGGGTTGATAATGTCACTACGGTGACGGAAGACTAATAATAATTCGCGCTTTAAAGCAGCCAAGAAAAAACTCATGTGCGCGCCATCTCATCTAAATTAATAGGTCGTATTGTTTGCTTAGGAATACTTAAATCATGATGTGTGGTTAAGATAACCGAACCACCACGGGAAACATGCTCTGCAATTAAGGCTTCTTTTTCACTGACACCTTTTTTATCTAAAGCGGTAAAAGGTTCATCTAAAATCCATAGAGGCGCACTACTTAAGTAGAGCCGTGCCAACCCCACGCGTCTTTGCTGCCCTGCTGACAGACTATGACAAGGAACATCTTCAAAGCCATATAAACCAACAAGCTTAAGCGCTTTCTTGATAGAACATTTATCTAGGCTACTATCTAATTGGGTCATCCACTGAAGGTTTTCTTCTGCCGTTAAACTGCCTTTTACACCAGATAAATGGCCAACATACAACATCGACTGATAATAATGACTTCTAACCTCATCTAGCAACTCATTTTGCCAGAATATTTCACCCTCATAGGCATCAGAAAGCCCACATAAAATACGCAATAAGGTCGTTTTTCCACTGCCATTTTGGCCAATAATTTGCACCACTTCACCAGCATTAACTTGCATAGAAAAGCCTTGAAATAAAATTCGTTCATCTCTTTCACAGAACAAATTTTTGACGGCTAATAACATCTTAATTTAAGTCCATTATTATGTACGTCCATATTGATCATCAAAACGCACAATATCATCCTCACCTAAATAACTCCCTGACTGTACTTCTATCATTTCTAAAGGAATTACTCCCGGATTTTCTAAGCGATGAATAACCCCTAACGGAATATAAGTCGATTGATTTTCAGTTAGTAGGGTTGTTTCCCCATCCTTAGTAACTAAAGCTGTTCCTTTAACAACAACCCAGTGCTCAGCACGATGATGGTGCTTCTGCTCAGACAATTTTTCACCGGGGCTAACCACAATTCGTTTAGTTTTATGTCGCTCACCCAAATCTACCGTATCGTAATGCCCCCAAGGACGATAGCCTTTACGGTGCACGTCAGCCTCACAGCGTTGTTTAGCTTTTAATTCTGTTACTACTGCTTTTACATCTTGCACCCTGTCTTTCGGGGCGACCATCACTGCATCATCGGTCTCAATTACAACATAACCGTTTAAACCTACTGTTGCGACCAACTTATTTGCTGAGTGAATAAACGAATTTTCCGTATCAACGGCAATCACATCACCAGTAACAGCATTATTACTTGTATCTTTATCGGCGACTTCCCATAATGCTGACCACGAACCGACATCATTCCAATTAGCATCTAATGGAATAACCACCGCTGCATCAGTATTTTCCATCACAGCATAATCAATGGAATCGGAAGGACACTGCATAAACTCACACTGATCAAGACGAATAAAATCTTCATCTACTTCTGCATTTTCAAAAGCTATTTTGCAGCTTTTATAGATTGCAGGGGCAAATTTTTCTAATTCTTCTAAGTATCGACTAGCCTTAAAAGCAAACATGCCACTATTCCAGTAATATTCACCACTATCGACATATTGCTGGGCAATTTTCGCATTAGGTTTTTCAACAAACTCACCGACTTGATAGGCACCAGCATCGGTTTCTGTTGCACGCTTAATATAACCATACCCTGTTTGTGCTTCAGTAGGCACAATACCAAAAGTCACTAAAAAACCTTTTTCAGCAAGTGACTCTGCTTTATTAACAGCTACTTGAAAAGCAGGAACATCTGTAATCACATGATCTGCGGGTAATACCAATAAAATATCATCAGGATTTTCTGCTGCCAAAGCTGCAAGAGCGACTGCTGGAGCCGTATTCCTGCCTACCGGCTCCAAAATAATTTTTTTCGGTACAGAGCAAACTTTATGTAATTGCTCAGCCATTAAAAAGCGATGTTCTTTATTACATATACCTATCGGTGCCTGCAGTGAGTCTAGCCCCTTGAGACGCAGAACAGTTTCTTGCACCATAGTATGCTCTGAAACTAACGGCAAAAACTGTTTAGGGAATGAGCTGCGTGACATAGGCCACAATCTTGTACCTGAACCACCAGATAGAATAACGGGAATCATAATTATTAAGTTTTTTTAGTTTTTATTTTTACTTTGATTAAATGAATACGACGACCATCTGCTTTAAGCACTTCAAAGCGAAACTTGCCCTCTAATACTTTTTCACCTTTTTTAGGCATGTGCTCTAAGCGCCCTACGATAAAACCAGCAACCGTATCAAACTCATCTCTATCAAACTCAACAGAAAAATAGTCATTAAATACCTCTACCGGTGTTAAAGCTTGAATAATATATTCATTATCTTTACGCTTGGTGATGTATTCTTCTTCTGCGTAATCATGCTCATCTTCAATCTCGCCTACAATTTGCTCTAGTACATCTTCTATTGTGACAATGCCAGCAACAGCACCATATTCATCGATAACAATTGCCATGTGGTTACGTTGAGTACGAAATTCTTTTAATAGAACATTAAGTCGCTTACTTTCCGGGACCACCGTTGCAGGGCGCATAATAGATTCAACAGTAATGTCTTTTTTATTGAGTGCATGAGCTAATAAATCTTTAGCCATCAAAATACCCACAACTTCACTTTTATCCTCTGTAATCACAGGGAAGCGTGAGTGTCCGTATTCAATAACAACGGGAAAAACATCGGCTAACAAAGCATCCTTGTTTAGAACAATCATTTTTTTACGTGGCACCATCACATCGCGCGCACGCTGCTCAGATACTTGTAAAACCCCTTCAAGCATACTGAGTGCATACTTATCTAATAGGTGGTTTTCTTCCGCCTCTCTGAATATATCCAGTAAATCCTCACGATCTTGAGGTTCACCACCAATCATTTGCCCTAGACGTTCAATCCAATTCTTATTGGCTGATTTATTGACGTCTGTCACTGCGTCAGACATTTACTTCTTGCTCCTAGTAAGGATTATTAATATGTAGTTTTTGTAACATTAAAATTTCTTTTGCTTCCATTTCATTAGCATCCATTTCTTCAATATGATCATAACCTAATAAATGCAATATGCCATGAATAATAATATGTGCCCAATGATTTTTTAACTTTTTATTCTGCTGCTGCGCTTCTTCCTCTAACACACTAGCACAAACCACTAAGTCACCTAATAAATCAATTCCTTCAACACCCTCCGGAAGATCAAACGGAAAACTTAATATATTAGTTGCACCCTGTTTTTGGCGGTATTGCTGATTAAGTTGCGTAATTTCTTCACTATCAACAATACGTATAACGACTTCTGCATCAGCTGAATAGTCTTGCAATGCAAGCTCTATCCATTGTTGTAATTCAGCATCACTAGGCATATCAGCAGAATCAACGATGCGTTGAATATCTAATTCTCGATTAGCCATGTTCGCGCTCATAATTTTCATAAGCAATCACAATTCTTTGCACTAGCGGGTGCCGCACCACATCTTTTGCATCAAAAAAAGTAAAGCTAATACCATTTACTTTTTCTAATACTTTTAAAACATGCTTTAAGCCTGACATTTTCTCACTAGGTAAATCAATTTGGGTAATATCGCCGGTAATCACGGCAGTAGAGCCAAAGCCAACTCGCGTTAAAAACATTTTTATTTGCTCTGTCGTGGTATTTTGCGCTTCATCTAAAATAATAAATGAATCATTTAAGGTACGCCCACGCATAAAGGCCAAGGGAGCTACCTCAATGACTTTGCGTTCCATTAATTTTTCTACCCGCTCAAAACCCAGCATTTCGTATAAAGCATCATAAAGAGGGCGTAAATATGGATCGACTTTTTGCGCCATATCACCGGGTAAAAAGCCAAGCTTCTCGCCCGCTTCTACCGCAGGACGTACTAAAATAATACGCCGTACTTTTTCAGACTGTAAAGCTTCAACTGCACAGGCAACCGCTAAATAAGTTTTTCCCGTTCCAGCTGGCCCAATACCAAAATTAATATCATTCTCAACGACTTTTTTAAGATAGGATTTTTGATTTGCGCCGCGGCCTTTTAATTCCCCGCGCTTAGTTCTAATAACAATCTCATCAGATGCAGGCTTAACACTATCTTCGTTTTCGCCTTCAACCACATCATCTATATTAGCTTCTTGCAAAAACAAATGAATATGCTCAGGAGTAATGGTTGTGCTTTCAGCTTCATTAAATAACTTTTTTATAATGGCTTCAGAAGCTTGAATAGCATCATTAGAACCTTTTATTCTAAATTGACTGCCACGGTTAGCAATATCCACATTTAAGCGTTTTTCTATTTGCTGTAAATGACCATTAAATTGACCGCATAAATTGGCTAAACGGATATTATCTTCTGGCTCTAATACCAAATCTACTGTTTCTGTATTCACAAATTAGGCCTGAGCAATGATTTTATCAACAGATGATTCAACCACTCTGCCTCTTAAAGAATTTGGCAAAGCTTCGGTAATTAACACATCAACAAACTGCCCTGCTAAACGCGGATGTCCGATAAAATTAACGACACGATTATTTTCCGTACGCCCTGTGACTTGTAATTGATTCTTCTTAGAAACACCTTCCACTAAAACCGTTTGCACCGTATCAACCATGCCATGAGAAATAGCCATAGTCATTTCATCTAAACGTGTTTGCAAGCGTTTTAAACGCTGTTTTTTCACTTCTTCAGGTGTATCGTCAGGTAAATCGGATGCGGGCGTTCCAGGCCTTGCGCTATAAATAAAGCTGTATGAAAAATCAAAACCAATTTCCTCAATTAAATCCATCGTGTCTTCAAAATCTTCATCAGTCTCCCCAGGAAAACCGATAATAAAATCAGAAGATAAGCTGATGCCAGGGCGCACAGCTTTTACTTTTTCCATCGTTTCTATATAGTCAACCCGAGTATGCCCACGCTTCATCATAGACAAGACACTATCACTTCCGCTTTGCACGGGTAAGTGTAAATGACTGACTAATTCAGGAATCGCATCAAATGCATCAACTAATTCATCAGTAAATTCAATTGGGTGTGATGTCGTAAAGCGAATACGGTCGATCCCCTCAACCGCTGCAACAAAGTGCAGCAATAAAGCAAAGTCTGCAACTTCACCGTCTTCCATTTCACCGCGAAACGCATTAACATTTTGCCCCAGTAAGTTAACCTCACGGACACCTTGTTCAGCTAAAGAGGTAATTTCATCTAAAACACTTTGTACGGAACGGCTGATTTCTTCACCGCGCGTATACGGTACAACACAAAAAGTACAATATTTACTACAACCTTCCATGACAGAAACAAAGGCTTTCGGCCCTTCCGCTCTCGGTTCTGGCAAGGCATCAAATTTTTCAATTTCAGGAAAAGAAATATCAACAACGCGTTTTTCACCTTTTTTTGCTTTTTCTAATAGCTCAGGTAGGCGATGTAAGGTTTGCGGCCCAAAAACGATATCAACATAAGGCGCTCTTTTTTGAATAGCTGCGCCTTCCTGACTAGCAACACAACCACCGACACCAATAATTAATTCAGGACGCTTTTCTTTCATTTTGCGCCAGCGACCTAATAAGGAAAAAACTTTTTCTTGGGCTTTTTCTCTAATAGAACAGGTATTTAAAAGCAAAATATCCGCTTCTTCAGGAACTTCAGTCAGCTCTAAATCATGCGAGGCATTTAAAACATCTGCCATTTTTTCTGAATCGTACTCGTTCATTTGACAACCAGTTGTCAAAATAAATAATTTTTGCGTCATAAACTACGTAGGCTCAAGCTGTGTATTACAAATATCTATCAGCATCTCTGATAGTAAAAGCTCTCTATTATACCTTGCCATTTATTATTGGTGAAGTTTTGACTCGCCGCTGAATAAAACACATCGCCATTAAATTCATCATTCCCTCTAACTGGACTTATAGCAACAAATAAAGGTACATCCCTCAAATAAATCTCTTTCTGTATTTTGCTGCCTAACTATTAAGTGGCTATTATTTACAACACCATAACACCTGAGGATTCTTCCTTTTGACTCATGCTTTTTATCGTATTGAAAACAGCTTAAGTGAAGGTTTTGTTTTTTCAATACTCCCTCAACTGCTATTAATTTACAAGGGGATTACAATCAAAATCTGAGCTGATTGATTTTTTGCAGTGCAGCGCAATAAAGCGAACCTAGTGCTTTCAAGGTATAGACAGCAAAGTTAATTTTTCATACTTATCTATTTTAATCAAACATTTACAGTCAGAAATTAATGCTATTTTCAATTAAACTGATATACTACGATGTCGTTTTTTGTAGAGTATAACAATACACTTTAAAAATTGATTCTCAGTTAGTTTTAGTTAAATTGTGCTGTTCTTCAACACTTTAAAGAGTATGAGCCGGTAGTATAGATTGTATGAATAAAACATCAAAAGAGATAAGTCGACGTAAATTTTTGCGTGGAGCGCTAGGAGCAGCAGCTGTTGCTGCCCTGCCACGTAGCCTTTATGCTGGAACGATGCCTTTAAACTTGGATAAAGCACTCAGCTTACATAATTTACATACAGAAGAAAAAATAACTAATAGCTGGTTGATAATTGTAATCGGGTTTTCGATATTAAACCAAAGTAACTGGTCATTATTAAACTGATATAAATTTACTAAGGTTTCCGTTTCTTCTGTTGTTTGCAGTTTACTAAAGTAAGGTGTATTTTCATTAGTCACTAGCCTTGTTTGAACAGAAACAACGTTCTTTACTTGCTCAGCTTGTAAGGCCGGTGTACAAATAATAATGAATAGAATTAGACAGGTAACATACTTTGGTTTTAGTCCCTTCATCTCTCTTGCCCTTTTCTTTAAAATCAATAAATGGGTCTTAGGATTTTGCCGGATCAAATAATAGCGCTGGCTTACCTAGTAAATAGCCTCGCTCAAAAAAAACATCTCCATAATTAATCAGCATTAATACCGACCCTACAATTAAGCTCATTTTTAATGAGTATAAAAGTATACTTTTACAAAAAGCCAGGTGAAACCATACACATAACTCCCTCCTTTTTACTTAATACACTCTAGCTTACAGTTTCTTATTACCCTCGCTTCCAAGCATGATATTTTGCAAGCCATGCTAATAATTTTTTAGGTTGGTGATTCTTTTTCCAAATACCCGCTGCATATTTATTCGCTTCAGCCATCGTTGGATAAATATGAATCGTACCTAATAGTTTATTTAAGCCCAAGTTATATTTCATCGCTAAAACAAATTCAGCGATTAAATCCCCTGAATGTTCGCCCACAATCGTCACACCTAAAATTTTATCTTTATTAGGAACTGTTAAAACCTTTACAAACCCATGCGCTTCACTATCAGCAATGGCTCTGTCTAAATCATCAATACCATACACACTTGTTTCATACTTAATTCCTTGTTCTTTTGCTTCTTGCTCATTAAGCCCCACTCGTGCCACTTCAGGGTCTGTAAAAGTTGCCCAAGGAATAATGGAATAGTCCGTTTTAAATTTTTTGAATGATCCAAACAAAGCATTCACTGAAGCATACCAAGCTTGATGCGCCGCTGTATGGGTAAATTGATAGGGGCCAGAAACATCCCCACAAGCATAAATATTAGGAAAGTTTGTTTCTTGAAAAGCATTAATTTCAACAGTGCGTCGGTCAGATAATTGCACGCCCAATTCCTCCAGTCCATAGCCCTTGGTATTAGCAATACGCCCTATTGCTAACAAAACCTCATCAAAAGCAATCCGTACCTGCTCTCCTTTATGCTCTGCTAATAAAATTTTCTCGCCATTTTCCACAATAAATTCTTTTGCCGTATGCTCCAGCTTTACCTTAACCCCTTCTTGGATAAATTTAGCGGTAACACTTGCAGACACGTCTTCATCTTCACGCATCATTAAACGCGGTAGCATTTCAATTTGCGTTACCTCAACACCAAGACGGTTAAATGATTGCGCTAATTCACAACCAATCGGCCCACCCCCTAAAACCAACATGCGTTTTGGCTTATCACGTAAATTCCAAACATTATCTGAAGTTAAATAATCAATTTTATCCAAACCCGGTATCGGTGGCACAAAAGGGCGCGCACCTGCCGCAATAACAATGGAACGCGTACTAATGGTTTGTACACCTTCGGCTGTGGTAACTTCCACTTCCCACGGCGATACAATTTTTGCTTCGCCTACCACAACATCAACACCTAATTCGGTATAACGCTCAACTGAATCATGCGGTGCAACACCAGCAACAACGCTTTGAATACGCTGCATCACTTCGCTAAACTCAAATTCAACTGACATCCCCTTAATGCCAAATTCGTTTGAACGCTGCGCCATAGAGAGTAATTTAGCCGTTTTAATGAGCGCCTTAGATGGCACGCAGCCAGTATTTAAACAATCTCCTCCCATTTTGTGCTTTTCAATTAAAGTCACTTTTGCTTTAACTGCGGAAGCAATATAAGACGTTACCAAGCCTGCCGCTCCAGCTCCAATAACAATAATATTATTATCGAATTTTTTAGGTTTCTGCCATTTTTTTAACATTTCCTTGCTCCTATTACCTCGGCTATTTTCTTAGCCATTAAAGGAAAAAATCCTAATAAAATAAAGGCGCCCAATAAAGAAGGCGATAAAATTCCTGCTAAAGAATCAATTTTTGCTAATTCCGTTCCTGCATTCACATAAACTGCTGTACCAGCTAGCATACCTATTTGACTAACCACATAAAACACGCCAACACGCATATTGGTTAAGCCCATCAATAAATTAATCATAAAAAAAGGAAATATAGGCACTAAGCGTAAGGTGAATAAATAAAAGCCGCCCTCTTTTTTCACGCCCTCATCAATGGCTTCAAGCCGTGCAGAAAATTTTGCTTGTACCTGCTCGCGAAATAAAAATCGTGCTGCTAAAAAAGCTAAAGTCGCGCCTATAGTTGATGCAAATGAAACGATGGCTGTTCCCCAAAAAAAACCAAATACCGCGCCACCCGCTAAAGTTAAAATCACCGCTCCAGGTAACGATAACCCCGTTACTGCAATATAAACTAACATATAAAATGTCACCGCTAGTTTAGGGTGATTTATACGATAATTTTCAATTGTCGACTGTTGTGATTTTAGGGTTTCTAACGTTAAATACTGCCCTAAATCAAAATAATAAAAGACACTGGCAGCAAAAGCGATTAATGCGAATAAAATAAATCGTAAAGAGGTCATTGTGTTTCCCTATAAAATTAAGTTATCTATTCGTCGTTATAAGCTTTGAATCCTTACATTCATTAACGACCATTAACTGACCAGTCATAATTTAAATCAGCTTCAATTTTGGCTTTTTTATCTAACTCAGGCCGGTAGCGCCTAATAAATCGCTCCACCCCTCCTACTTTATTAAAATCCTCAGCAAACCAATGAAATATCTTTGATACGATAACCTCATCCCCAGTAAGCAATAAGCCCTTTTGCTCGTTATGCAAAAAGAGTGTCGCTTGTGCATCGAGTTGAGCATTTAATTTAGCAGCCGTATAAGGTTCGCTACGTAAATCAGGACAACTCACCGAAGCACAAACAATCGCAAAATGAATTCGAGGCTCTCCCATTGGTCTAATTATTTTATGCTCGACATCATCTAAAGACAGCTTTTTACCTGCAATCATTCCTGCAGGCTTTCCCCAGACAGGACTAAAAAAACTCCCCACATCTTTAATGCTTTCTAGCGGCCAATGATCCAGCACCATTTTTAATGCCAAAATATTATAAGTATTAATATAAAATGCTAATTTTTCATCATGGCTCTTAAGCTGATTTATATCAAATTGTTTGATTATTTGATACGCTTTTTCAATCTGCCCATTTTGTTTTAATGCTGAATAATCAAGTAAAGCAAGCTGTGTTGCATGCTTTTCACCTTGCTCAATAAAAGCCAGCACTTTTTTATACTCACTCCAGTCTGGCTCTTTAGCCATAACAGACCCACTAAACAATAAGCCGATAAACACTTTTACTATTAAATATTGCATTGCTAATTTCCCATTTTAATAAAATTACTTAAGTAACAATCAGTCGCTACCCTTCTAAGTTCCTTACAACTTTCAATATTTTTATGTGCAAATAAATTAAGATCTTTGTTATTACTGACTGAGAGTATGATTATGAAAAATAATATATAATGATTTACTAATACAGCAATCTAATGCTTCCGCAATAACAAGCGCAGGAAATACACTATGCCACTCTTTAAAGATCTAAGCCTACGCCGTTTTTTCCCTATTGCATTACTAAGTTGCCTGATTATCGCAATCGCTCTTGTTAAATTGCAGCCAAAAATGCAGCATGAGCCTAGCGCAGCTTTAATAACGCCTGTTAATGCCATAGAGGTCAAAGCCTATACTGTGAGACCAACAATCACTGGCTTTGGTACCGTAGAACCGGATATATTGCTGGAGTCAAAAGCTGAAGTGGCAGGTAAAATTACCTATGTACATCCCCAATTACGCAATGGTGCGATTCTACAAAAAGATACCGTGATTATTCGTATTGAACAGGAAGATTATCAGCAAGCACTGCAGCAAGCAGAGGCAAATGTTGCTAGCAATCGAGCCAAATTTAGGGAGATTGAATTACAAAAAAGTAACCTCAAATCTGACCTAACAATCGTGCATAAAAAATTAAAACTGGCCAAGGTAGAACTCTCTCGCATCCAATCCTTAGTCAAAAAACAATCCATTTCCAAATCTAGCCGAGATAACCAGCAAGTTAAAGTATTACAGTTACAACAAGA
>JAQRMR010000077.1 GCA_028599115.1 Methyloprofundus sp. | reverse complement strand
GATAGTGAGATAGAAACGGATAATCTAGCTGATGAAATTAACATGGGGCGTGCTGTTGCAAGTAAGGGTTTATTAAGTCTTTATGCATAGTAATGCTGAAAAATACAAAAATTAAAAGGTAAGAAAATGGAAGTTAAAGTTAAATGGGTCGATAACATGATGTTTCTTGGTGAATCAGGAAGTGGTCACACGGTTGTTATGGATGGACCGCCAGATTTAGGTGGGAAAAATTTAGGCATTCGACCAATGGAACTATTATTGTTAGGAATGGGGGGCTGTACATCATTTGATGTCATGCAAATTTTACAAAAAAGTCGGCAAAATGTGACGGATTGTGTCGCTGAAATTACTGCAGAACGTGTTGATACAGTACCCAAAGTATTTAGTAAGATTCATGTGCATTTTGTTGTGACCGGAAAGGGCTTAAAAGAAGCATCGGTTGCCAGAGCTGTTAAATTATCAGCTGAAAAGTACTGCTCAGCTTCAATTATGCTAGAGAAAGCAGTCGAAATTACCCATGATTTTGAGATGTTTGAGCAAGAATAGAGGGAACGTGATGGCCGATGGTTCGGGGTTTGGTCTATATTTCCTCAGTATAGCCGTTAAGGCTAAAGGAACTATAAAAAGCCCCTGTTGAATCGTAATAATTATATTGAATAACGATTTTTTGCTTTAATAAATCGTTCACTTGGTCCAGGTCATCACAGATAGCAGAGACAGTAGATTCCCTACCTGCTGCAGCAAGTTCCGCGGCATGGATATTATTTTTTGTGACCGGCATTTCCGTTTTGTAAATAATAGTGTTTCCATTTGAGGTGACCGCTGCAATAGCCACGCCGTTAGCGTAAATAATAGGCAAATAAGCTTGGGTCGCCTCAGTAATGTAACTGGCAATATTTTCGGGTGAGAGGGCGTTACTATTAAAACTGAGTAAGGATCCTGCAACTTTCATGGCAACGTGCTGAAAAACGCCAGAACTCATTTGGTTTAATTTGCTTTTTACGGATTCATTTAAATAGATAAGAGAAACTTTGCTTTTCACATCATCAAAACTGTTGTCGGGTAAAATAGGAGCATAGGCATAATCATCTGACTGACAGGATTGTAGGCTTGTATCAGCTATTTTCTTAGTGTTTAAATAGTGAGTTGATGATAGCTCACTTAAAGAAAAATCAGCATTTTCAGCTAGAACAGCTTGAGTATAATTGCCTATAAAAAAACTAAGCAGGTAAAGAAGTAGGTAAAGTTTCATATTTTTTATAGTAACAGCGACAAAGGCTTATATTTTATTGGTTTTTGTATGTAGCCAAGCCCAAAGACGGTACAGTAGTGCAAAAACAATAGCGCTGGATGCGCCTGAAATAAAGGCTTGGTTTTCTGCTATTAGTTGTTGTAATTCACCAATAAGAGAGAGACTGATTTCTTTGTACAATAGGCCGCCACCTAAAATTAAAACGAAGAAACCAAAGCTGCGTTTTAATAAGGCTGCGGGAAAGTTAAGGGCTAACTTTGCGCCAATAAAGCTACCTATAATGGCTAAGAGGCTTATTATGAGTGTTAGTGTTAAATCAATGGCAATGTGAGCTGAATGTCCCATTAAAGCCGCGAAACTCTGTAAGCAGATAATAAACAGTGAAGTCCCAATAGCGGCATGCATCGGAAGGCGAGCTAGGTGTATGAGTGCAGGAACAAGTAAAAACCCACCCCCAACTCCAACTAACCCAGTGATTAAACCCAGAAAGAAGCCGTCTAATAAAATAGCAAGAATGGGTAATTCAAGAGGGCAAAAAGAAAGGTTTTCTTGTTCGGTTAATAAAATGTTTTGCTGCTTTCTGAGCATCATGGATAATGCCGCAACAAGCATCACTAGAGCTAATAGGATGAGTAATAAAGCGTCAGGGATATAGGCGTTTAATCGTCCACCAGAAAATGCACCCAGCATTCCGGCAGAGCCAAAAATAGCCCCTGTTTTCCAGCAGACATGCTTTTTAGTTGCATGAGTAATGGTTGCGATTAAACTTGTGGAGCCAACGACAAAGAGGGACGTGATAATCGCATCCTTCGCAGGAAGCTCAGCTAAGTAGACTAAAACAGGGACAGTTAATATGGAACCACCCCCACCAAGTAACCCTAATAAAATACCGATAATAAGCGATAATAAGCTAATAACAACCATAAGATTATCCTTGCTTTACAATGCTACCGCAGGATAGATTTGCAGGGAGTGCTTCATCAATATATTTTGGATGCGGTAAATCTAGATTTTCCATTATCCGGATAAATTCTTGCTCAGAGATAGATGAGTTTAAACGAGAATTTAAGGCTATCTCTTGGGCGATTGAAGAAACGCGAAACCCCCTATAGTCATGCCCAGGGTAGACTAAAGTATCGGCAGGCAGAGTAAATAACTTTTTAGTCACGCTTTGGTGCATAGTACTAGAATCACCTTGTTGAAAATCGGTGCGTCCACAGCCATTAATAAGTAAGGAGTCGCCAGTAAAAACACGATCACCAATAAAATAGCTAACACAGCCGCTGGTATGGCCTGGTGTGTGTAAAACATTAATTAGAATACTGCCTACTTGTAGTTCTATGCCATCGGTGACTAATAAATCAGCGCACATAGCGCCCGCATCACGATGAACAATGCTTTTACTGTTCTGTTTTTCGCGTAATAAACTGGCGCAGGTGATGTGATCCGCGTGAACGTGGGTTTCAAGTGTATAAATAAGGTTTAAATTTAATTCAGTTAGTAAGCTAATATACTGTTCAAGCCGGCTGGCAACGGTATCAATTAGGATAGCTTTATTGGTTTCTTCGCAGGCAAGTAGATAAGTATAGGTATTGGTGTCCGTGTCAAATAACTGTTTAAAGATCATGATTTACTTCCTATATTAATGAATGCTAATAAATGTATTGTAAGGTAATTTTAATCACTAGCGGCAATTGTTTTATAAGTCTACTTTTTAAGGTGTTTAATTCGTCATCTTATTTTAGGAGATGGCTCGCATTTTATAGTGTGTTTTAAGCACACTATAAACACATTTTAGTTAATTAAAAGATGTTATGATAATGGCGAAATTTAAATTAGTTGGAGCTGTGCAGAATGCTAAATAAAGTAACATTAATCGGTAATTTAGGAGCTGACCCTGAAGTGCGTTATATGCCTGCAGGTGGGGCAGTAACGAATATTAGTATAGCAACAACACGGCGCTGGAAAGACCGTGATTCTGGTGAGCGTAGAGATGCGACAGAATGGCATCGCATTGTCTTTTTTAACCGCCTTGCAGAAGTCGTTGGTGAGTACCTTAGAAAAGGTAGTCAGGTTTATGTAGAAGGGCGCTTGCAGACCCGAAAATGGCAAGATAAAGAAGGGGTAGATCGTTATACAACTGAGATTGTTGCCACTGAAATGCAAATGTTAGGTAGCAGAAGTGGAGGAACCGCTTCTATGGGAGGGAATGAACAATCTTATCAAGCAGCACCTTCATCTCCAGCAGCAGCTAATAATAATGCTACTTCAACACCTACCCAAACAGCCCCTTCTTCACCACCACCTGCTGCTTATGAAGATTTTGATGACGATATTCCATTCTGATTCGTATATAAGATATTTCGTATATAAGATATATAGATAACAGTTGTTGGTTAAAGTAATTAAAGGCGCAAAGCTAAAGGGATGGGGTAAGTGAAAGGTTTTTTGAAGTTTTTATTGTTAGGCAGCCTGAGTATGCAAGTAGTTTATGCAGAAGATAAGTCGCAATGGCTAAAAAATGAACCTATCACTCCAATACCCAATGTAACGGGAACTTAATGCAAAAAAAGTAGCTTTAGGTAAGCAACTGTTTCATGATGTTAATTTATCTGCTGATGGGACAGTTTCTTGTGCGAGTTGTCATGCATTAGCAAATGATGGAATGGATTCTTTACCTGTTTCAATTGGCATTAATGGGCAAAAAGGTAAGCGTAATGCACCAACAGTTCTAAACAGTAGTCTTTTATATCGACAGTTTTGGGATGCTAGAGTCTCTACACTAGAAGAACAAGTTTCTGGGCCTTTAACTAACCCAGTGGAAATGGGCGGGAGCTGGAAGGAGGCACTGCGTTATATTCGTTCTATTGCCAGCTATAAAAAAGCATTTAGTGATATCTACGCTGACCGTGCAACAGAAAAAACTGTTTCACAGGCAATTGCTGAATTCGAACGTAGTTTATTAACACCAAATGGACCTTTTGATCGTTACCTTAAAGGTGATGACGGGGCTATCGATATGCCCACTAAACGAGGCTACCAGCTATTTAAGTCTTTTGGTTGTGTTTCTTGTCACCAAGGTGTCGCTGTTGGTGGGAATTTTCAAGAAAAATTAGGAGTTGTTATTCCCTATTTTAAAGAAGACCCTGAAATACAGCAGGATTTAGGTCGCTATCATTTAAGTTTGGTAGAAGAAGAAAAATTTGAATTTAAAGTACCTAGTTTAAGAAATGTTGCCCGTACGGCACCTTATTTACATGATGGGTCGATTGAGACATTGGGTGAAGTTGTAAAAATAATGGCTAAA
>JAQRMR010000076.1 GCA_028599115.1 Methyloprofundus sp. | reverse complement strand
ATAATCTGTTAAAGATTCTCGCGCGTTTTGTACATTTACAAATTGAAGAGAAAGAAGACTGGGAAGGCCGCAAGTATAAAAAAGAAACCTTAATCTTTCCAAAAAAACTTGACCATTACACATAATATGAATCCGAATCTTAAAGGCCGTGATATGCGTAAAGCCTTTGATTCAGATGATTATCAAGTCATGCTGGTAGCGAATAAGTTTCAAACAGGGTTTGATCAACCCAAGCTCTGTGCCATGTATGTGGATAAAAAACTGGGGGGTGTGGAATGTGTGCAAACCTTGTCACGTTTAAATCGAGTCTACCCAGGTAAGGCAGAAACAGGTACTTTTATACTGGACTTTTTTAACGATCCTGATGAGATTCTTGAGGCTTTCCAACCCTATTACCAAACCGCTGAACTGGATGATGTCTCAGACTCGGATTTAATCTTTGATTTATCCGATAAGCTACGTGCTGAAAATATATTCCAGTGGCATGAGGTTGAGCAGTTTTGTGTGGCCTTTTTACAGAAAAGTAAAAGTAATGCTGCCATAGCCAATATATGTAAGCCAGCTGTAGAGCGTTGGCAAAAGCGGTATAAATTAGCTATTGATGCTTATAAGCAAGCTAAAGAGATGTTTGAGCGCACCAAGAAAACAGCCGATGCAGTATTAATCGCCAATGCAGAAAATAGTTTTAAAGAATGTAAGCAGGAGAAAGATGCCCTAGAAATCTTTAAAAAAGATTTAGGTACCTTTGTCCGCTTCTATGAGTTTATGTCCCAAATCGTAGATTACGATGATAAGGATTTAGAGAAACTCAGTTTATATGCCAGAAACTTACGCCCGATGTTGCGTGAAGCATTGCTTGAAGAAGATGATATTGATTTGAATAGTGTGGTGCTAAGTCACTACCGCTTATCAAAAATACGTCAGCAGGATATTCAGTTAAACGAGAATGCTGGAGAGTATCTAACCCCAGGAGATAGCTTAGGTTCTGCAAAAGCTAAAGATAAAAAGGAAGAGTTCTTATCGCAGATCATTGGCCGGTTGAATGAGTTGTTTATCACCGATGAGCTAAGCGATAAGGACTTGGTGAATTATGCTTATACCGTTAGAGATAAGCTAAGTGAGAATGCCTTGGTAATGAGCCAAATAGCTAACAACACACCTGAACAAGCCATGTTAGGCGACTTTCCTAAAGCCATTGATGATGCGGTAATGGACAGTAATGACGCACATCAAAACCAGATGATGCAGTTGTTATCTGATCCAGCTAAAGCGGCTGGGTTTGCTAGGGTGGTGTTTGATTTGTTGAGTCAACAGAAATAAAAGCCCTGTCAATGGTTAAGCGGATTTTAAATTCTTCGGGATAGCTTTTGCCTAATAACTTTGCTGTATTAGGGGTTTGCGCAGAGAGCTGTTACTGCTCAAATAATCAACAAACTGCTGGCTATAAAAAGGAATTTGTAAACTTCCCTTTGAGCCAAAACCATTGAAGATATAAAGATTTTTATGTTCGGGATGCTGTTCAATAAATGGTGATTTATCTAAAGTAGTCGGGCGTATATTAGCTTGGTGTTTAATGAGTTGGGCTGATTTAAGGCTAGGGTAGACTTTATGTAAAGCGGCTATTAAATCAGTTTTTGCCTGTTCAGTAGGCTGTGTGTCGATAACATTATTTTCAAATGTCGCACCAATACGGAATTCTTGCGCGGATGATGGGATAAACCAACGACCGTAATTGAGCATCTCTGGAATGACGGGGGTATTGTTTTTAAATGTTAAAATTTCACCTTTAGCGAGCTGAAAAGGGAGGTACTGGAACCAAGGGTTATTAATGGCTTGGTAACCTTCGCAAAAAATGACTTTTTTGGCGCGTAAGCCTTGCCAAGAGAAAGGGTTTCCGAATGTCAGCGCTTGGTAGTCAAAGTTTGTTGCTTGGTAGCACTGTTTACTTTGGAAGAATTCTTTTAGCTGCTTGAGTAAGGGAACGGTTGCTAAATAGCCCGTTTGTTTTTGCTGAATTAAGCCTAGCGGAGCAATTAATTCTGCTGGAGTTGGTTTTAGCTCACTGCTTAAGAAGTCTAAATAACTAGGGTCTAATAAGCGTTGCTGGTATTTTTTTAACTCTTTCTCGTTGCGGACAATACGAAGTAAGGTTTTTTTTTGATAGAAATCTGTTTTAAAGAAATGACCAAGAGATTGATAGGTTTGTTTAGCACAAGGCAATAAGTTTTCAATGCCCTCATTTTTAACCAAGCGCATTCCCGTAACGGGATTAATTAAGCCTGCCGCGACTTGAGAGGCGTTTTCTTGATTGTTATCAACAATATGTACTGTAATCCCGCGTTGAATTAATTCCCAAGCAAGTAAACTACCGGCCAATCCCTGGCCAATAATTAAGTAATCGACTTGCTTGTGCATGTTACTTTAAAACTAGCGTATTATCGGCAGTAAATTGGATGCCTTGCCAACCAGAAAGTATAAAATTTCTGATATTCTGATGGCTGGTGCCTTCAGGGTCTTTTAATACCTCATCGTGGTAATAATCACCAAATAAATTTAAAGTTTGCGCTGGCGTTAATTGGTTAAGTTGCGCAAATGCGAAAATCTTACAAGAACCTTCGTTGCTGCCAGCCTCATTGGTAACGGCTTGCTCGCCTATACCATTGCTGAATGTGGTTGGGGTGTAGTCATAACATTCGTTGATAATAGTTTGGGTTTCAGCAAAGCTAACGTGTTTATCTGCTTTTACGGTATTTAAAAAAGTTTTTAAAGGCATATTCTTGGTTTTAGGTTGGTAAGGAGATTGCGTTTGTTCCTGTTGTTCTTTCAGGTAGCTTAGATACAACTGCTCAACTTTATTTCGCGCCCACGGCGTTTTTCGTAGAAATTTTAAGCTTGATTTTAGGCTAGGGTCATTAGCAAAGCAATTGAGATTAATTTTTTGCGCTAGAGTCGGCCAGCCAAAATGATCAACTAATTCCTGAAGCAAAACTTGCAAAGTTATACCGTGCAAAGGGTCTGGATTATGCTGACTACGCATCGTTTTCAGGCGTTTCAGTGCTTTCTACTGCGCTAGGTGCTTCTGATTTTTTAACGCGAATTTTGCTGCCCGAGACGCTAGTACCATTTAAGCTTTTCATTGCGGCTTTTGCCTCACCGACTTTAGGCATTTCAATAAAACCAAAACCTTTGGATATTTGCGTATCTTTATCTAAAACTAAAGTACAAGATTGCACCGTACCAAATGGCTGGAATAGAGCTTTTAATTCAGCCTCAGAGGTATTGCGTGTTAGATTGCGAACAAGTAATTTCATGGGAAAACCAGCTGTAAAAGTAAATTGATGATTATACGCTGTGCCAGATATTTATAGCTTGTTTAAATTGAGTGATTAAAGAAAACCCCGAATTTATATAGATAAAAACATTAACTTAAATTGTAAATCTAAATTAATATAGCGAGATAGCTGAAGGACATTGAGTGTATTCGGTCTAATAAACAGTTAAGAGGTAGTTAGCATGACTAAAAAAGATGACAATGTAGTGCTTGTGTTGTGTTGTTTAGTAAATTATTCATTACCTTTATTTATCTTGGCATTGGAGGAGGAGGGTGGTTATTTATCGCATTTTTACTTAATGGTGGCGCAGCGGGCTCATCAGTGATGAATTCGACAACAAAGGTTTTTACCGTTATCTATTTTCTTGTATTTATTCCAATATTTTATAGTGCGGTGCGTAAGCTTTTTGTGGGTAGTGGGCTAAAATTATGGTTACTGTGGTGTTCGATATTTAAACAATATTAGCCGATAAGTAAGGCAAAATCGCCTTAATAAATGCTAGCTGTGTTTATCCACAGTGTTTGTTGTGTCAAGTTTTGATAACCGTAAACCACGGCGAAACCGTTTTAAAAAAGCTAACTTGATTTGATGGTTTTTTTATATAGTGAGTAGCCACCTAAACCTATTGCATCAGATATTTTCTGAAATACCACACGGTATACTCTTATAATTAATAGTCTTTAATGGCTCAGGCGGTATTGAGTTGCAAGATTAATTTTAATGAGAGTAAACAGTGAGTCAATTAAGCCAGATTAATCAATATATACAACGACCGAGTCAAATAGAGCAATCACAGCGATTGTTTCATGGGCGAGGGCATGCTTATGAGGGCTTAAAGCATGTGACGATTGACTGGTTAGCGCCGGTTATTTTGATCACTTTGTTTGAACCGGAATCAGAAGCAGCCATTGCAGAGTTAGCAGAAGTATTACAGGGTTTATTACCTGAATGTAAAAGTATTCAGTTGCAACATCGTTACCAATTAAAGGGCCCTATTGATGTGATTAAAGGTGAGGCTATTGCTGAATTAGCGATGACGGAAGGTGGGTTACAATTTAAACTAAGTTTAGGCAAGGCTAGGAATACGGGCTTGTTTTTAGATATGCAAAAAGGCCGTGCTTGGGTGCAAGCGCATAGTAAAAACCAGCGTGTGCTAAATTTATTTTCCTATACCTGTGGCTTTTCTGTTGCGGCTATCGCTGGCGGGGCGAGATCTGTTTTAAATGTTGATATGAGTAGTGCGGCACTAAGTGTAGGGCGTGAAAATCATCGTTTAAATCATCAAGATTTAACGGCAGTGCGTTTTGAAAAGCTGAATATATTTAATTCTTTTAGCCGATTTAAAAAACGCGGACCTTTTGATTTGTTAGTTTGTGACCCGCCGACCTTGCAAAAAGGCAGTGTTGATATCGCCCGCGATTATCCTAAAATTTTGCGCCGATTGGATCAATTTATGGCGCCTGAAAGCACCTTAGTTTTATGTTTGAATGCGCCGGAGTTAGGCGAGGACTTTTTATTGCAGCATATGCAAGATTTAGCACCCAGCTATCAATTAATAGCCCATATAAAACCACCTGAAGTGTATAAAGAAGCGGAAGCTAAAGGTTTGAAAGTGTTATGTTTTAGGCGAAATAAAGATTAACGAAGATATACTTAGCTTAGCGCTGTAAAAACACGTAAAATACGCGCTCTTTCATATTTTTGCCCCCTATTTGGATACATAATGCTAACAACTGCAAATATCACCATGCAATTTGGTGCTAAGCCACTTTTTGAAGACGTTTCTGTTAAATTTGGTAACGGAAATCGTTACGGACTAATTGGCGCGAATGGTTGCGGAAAATCAACTTTCATGAAAATTTTGACGGGTGATTTAGATGCCTCAGCAGGTAATGTTGGTAAAGATCCTCATGAACGCATCGGTAAGTTAAATCAAGATCAATTTGCTTATGAAGAATATGCTGTGATTGATACGGTTATTATGGGCCATGCTGAATTGTGGGCGGTTAAATCAGAGAGAGATGCGATTTATGCTAACCCTGATATGACGGAAGCTGACGGTATGCGTGCAGCAGAATTAGAATCTGAATTTGCTGAAATGGATGGTTATACGGCAGAAGCGCGAGCAGGTGAGTTGCTAGAAGGGGTAGGGATACCAACAGAGCAACATTATGGCTTGATGAGTGCTGTTGCACCGGGTTGGAAATTACGTGTGTTATTAGCTCAGGTGTTATTTTCTGATCCTGATATTATGTTATTAGATGAGCCGACAAATAACTTGGATATTAATGCGATTCGTTGGTTAGAAGATACGCTGAATGAGCGTAAATGTACCATGGTCATTATTTCTCATGATAGACATTTCTTGAATAGTGTCTGTACGCACATGGCAGATTTAGATTACGGTGAATTGCGCTTATATCCAGGAAACTATGATGATTACATGACGGCATCGACGTTAGTGAATGAGCAGTTATTGTCTAATAATGCTAAAAAACAAACAGAAATTGATCAGTTAAAGGCCTTTGTTAGTCGTTTTTCTGCCAATGCATCAAAATCAAAACAAGCAACATCACGTGCTAAAAAGCTAGATAAAATTAATTTAGATGAAGTGAAACCATCGAGCCGTCAAAATCCTTTTATACGTTTTGAGCAAATCAAAAAATTACACCGTCTTGCTTTAGAGGTAGAGAGCTTAGGAAAAGCTTATGAGGGTGAAGATACTTTATTTGAAAAATTTAATTTAACCGTAGAAGTTGGTGAGCGTATTGCCGTTATTGGTGAAAATGGTATTGGTAAAACAACCCTAATGAGGTGCCTTGCGGGTGAAATAGACGCAAGTGCAGGAAGTATTAAATGGTCGGAAAATTCAGATGTTGGTTATTGCGCGCAGGATCATGCTCCTGATTTCGCTAATGAATTACAGCTGATTGATTGGATGACTCAATGGCGTAAACCTTCAGATGATGATCAAGCGGTGCGTGGTATTTTGGGGCGTTTATTATTCTCTCATGATGATATTGCTAAAAAAGCGAAAGTTTTGTCTGGTGGTGAAAAAGGGCGCATGATTTTTGGTAAGTTAATGTTGCAACGTAATAATATTCTATTATTAGATGAGCCAACTAACCATTTGGATATGGAATCTATCGAATCACTAAACTTAGCCTTAGAAAATTACCCGGGTACGATTATTTTTGTGAGCCATGATAGAGAGTTTGTTTCATCATTAGCAACGCGGGTTTTAGAAATGAAAGCAGATGGAATTGTTGATTTTAAAGGCACGTATGACGAATATTTAGCTAGCCAAGGTGGTTGATTTTTTGAACGCATTGGTTTTTCATTAAATTTATGATGTAATCATCTTGTTTGTTAGTTGCTTGATTAATAAGCTGATTACAAAAATAAATGTGTGAGGTCGAATGATGGAAGACTGGAATATTATAGAGGTTTTGAAAGTCGGCTTGCCCGGCTTAGTTTTTTTGCTTTCGATGTTAGCATTTCGGCTTTTGTCTGCCGAACAGAAAAATCCACCACCTAGTCCCTTAATGTTAAAAGCGATCAGAAATTTTATGCTGGTGAATGTTTTTTTAGCGATTATGACACTCGCTTCACCAATTATTGATGGTATGAGTTCTGGCGCTGGAGCTGAAGAAGTGGCTCCATTAGTCGGTGGGGTTTTTGATACTTTAGTTAAATCAGGGATAGCACAGTTAAAAAAAGGCAATGCAGCTGTTTGCCATAGTGTTGATTATGTAAACCGATATTTATTGCTTAAAAATAAAGAAAATAACAAGATGATTCAAGTTTTTGCATCGACTATTATTCCGTGTGCACAAGGGCAGCATATTGTTTTACATGCTGAAGATATTGCCAAGCTTGGTGGCATAGTGAGTGAGACAAGTAGTAATGTAGAGGTGGTAGTCGCTTTACCAGGATACAAATTTGCTATTTAAAATCAACGAGGAAAAATAAATGAAGAAATGTATTTTTATGACACTGATTTTTAATATATTGTTGAGTACAGCGGCATTGGCAGAGTGTACTTATGATGGCGAGAAGCACCCTGAAGGGACGGTTATTGGTCCCTATACTTGCTCAGATGGAAAGTGGGTTTTTAAATAATTGCACGCTTTTACTGAAAATCATGGCTCCTTTTTCCATGATTTTCAGTGCAGGGTATTAACCGCTAAGAATTAGCCGTTAATTGAGTTCGTCATTTTTCCAGTATTTAGTGCCTGTTAGGCTGATTTGCATGCTCAAACCAGATTCAGTGACTTGATAAATAGTTACATTATCGGCAGCAAGAGAGCCGGCGATAGCTGCTCCTTTATCGCTTGCTTTTGCTGCGGCATCGGAACTAATACCCGCAATCCAGCCGTGATCAATAAAGCGTTGTAGACTTGTGGAGTTATGGAAGATAAAAATAGCACGGAAATCTTTGGCTCCTGCACCCATGCCAACTCCCAGCTCCCCCATTTTCATATAGGTTTGTTGGCCTGTTTGGTTGTTGGTAACAACACCATGACCACCACCTATACTAGCAAGAAGTAACATAAGGTTTACGTTACTAAAGACGGCGTAGCCACTGGCACTCGTAATTTGTTGCTTAACATCGGGTTTTATTCGGTAAAGCTGTGTTAAAGCATCATTTTTGATTACTAGTACTGCTCTGCGTTTTTCTGCTTTAGAGGTGCTTCCTGTAATTGCGCAGCTATTAATCGTTAATGCAATGATGAGAAATGAGAGTTTAAAAAAATTAGGCATTAATAAAGGGTACTAGCGTAATAGTTGACTAATTTCAGAGAAATTAGGGTGTTTTGCATCTTTTAGCCATTCAAATAAAACGGATTCAAAGTTGCTTATGGTCGCGCCTGCTTGTTGCATTCTTTGTAGGGCGTAAAATTTATGTTCTGCTTTGCGAGAGCAGCTAGCATCTTCCAAAATGTGAACTTGGTAGCCTTGTTGCATCAGCTCAAGGGCTGACTGTAGGATGCAAACGTGGACTTCTTGCCCAGTTATTATGATTTGTTTGCGGCCTGATTGCTCAAGAGCATCCATAAAGCCTTCAGCTGCGCAGCAAGAAAAATATGTTTTTTCAAAGCGCTGAGTTTTGCTGTTTAGCTCATTATTTAAGCTTTCTACGGTTGAGCCTAAACCTTGAGGGTATTGCTCAGTTAAAAAAACAGGAATATTGAGTAAATCAGCTGTTTTTGCTAATCGGCTGCTATATTCAAGCATATTTTCAGCAGCCTCTTCAGGCATAGCGCTAACTAATCGTGTTTGAATATCAACCAATAATAAAATGCTATTATTACTATCAAGAAGTTGAGTCATGCGTTGTTACCTTTAATTAAGTTTTAAGTTACGTGCTTTTTCGCGTTGCCAGTCTCTATCTTTTTCTGTGGCGCGTTTGTCATGAAGTTTTTTACCTTTAGCAAGGCCAATTTCTAATTTTACTTTATTATTTTTCCAATATAAAAAAGTAGGTACTAAAGTGAATCCTTTGCGCTCAACACTACCGATAAGCTTGCTGATTTCTTGAGCATGTAATAATAGTTTTCGTACCCGAGTAGCGTAAGGCGTAATGTGTGTAGATGCTGAGTTTAGAGCTGAAATATGCATGCCAGAAATCCATACTTCCCCTTTTTTAATAAACACATAGCTTTCTTTTAGCTGAACTTTTCCTTCGCGCATGCTTTTGACTTCCCAGCCTTCTAAAACCATGCCTGCTTCAAAGCGTTCTTCGATGAAGAATTCATGTGTGACATAACGGTTTTTAGCAATGGTATTATCGGATTCTTTTTTTTTCTTAGATTTTTTTCCGGCCATAGGTGTCCAAATTTGTTTTAAATTGGGTGTAAAAAGTATATTCTATACAGAATAACAAACACTGGTTCCTTTCTAAAAATACGGAAAGAGTGCAAGTGTGTGTCTAAAATTAACGTACCAGTATTCTACTTGAATTTTTTTACTGGTAAAAAATGAATTTTTAAAAATAGGGTGCTTAATGGCCAACTCAAAAAAATCAATGCATGGTGCGTGGTCTTCTCGCTTTGCTTTTATACTTGCAGCAACAGGGTCAGCTGTAGGCTTAGGGAATATTTGGAAGTTCCCCTATATAGCAGGAGAAAATGGAGGGGGAGCCTTCGTTATTGTTTATTTGCTCTGCGTTGCAGCAATAGGAATTCCCATTATGATGGCGGAAATTATGCTGGGTCGAAGAGGCGGTCAGTGTCCTATTAATACGATTAAAGCACTTGCTAAAGAAGCTGGGGCAAATGAAAACTGGAAGTACTTAGGGTGGATGGGGACCTTAGCAGGTTTTCTAATTTTATCTTATTACAGTGTTATTGCGGGCTGGTCACTGTCTTATGTTGTAAAAGCATTTACAGGCAGCTTCTCAGGGGAGAGTGCAGCACAAATAAACACTTTATTTACTGAATTAAAAGCTAGCCAAGGTGAGCAAATCTTTTGGCATACCTTTTTTATTGTCGCAACGATGTCGGTGGTTGCTCGTGGTGTAGAGGGTGGGATAGAAAAAGCGGTGCGTTTTTTAATGCCTAGTTTATTTGTATTGCTTTTTTTACTGGTGGCTTACGCGATGACAACAGGTTATTACAGTGAAGGTCTTGCCTTCCTATTTAAACCTGATTTTAGTGAGCTAACAGCAAACAGTATACTTACTGCAATGGGGCATGCTTTTTTTACTTTAAGTTTGGGTATGGGCGCTATTATGGTTTACGGCGCCTATTTACCAAAAGATATTTCCATTGCTAAAACAGTTTTCTGGATTGCTGGTGCAGATACGGTTGTTGCGCTTTTATCAGGTATGGCGATTTTTCCTATTGTTTTTTCCAATGGCTTAGAGGCGGGTGCTGGGGAAGGACTTATCTTCCAAACCTTACCAATTGCATTTGGTAATATGACTGGCGGTTGGTTATTTGGGGTTTTATTCTTTGTTCTACTTGTTTTTGCTGCGTTATCATCAGCAATTTCTTTAATTGAGCCTGCTGTTACATGGGTGATAGAGAAATTCACAGTTACTAGAAATCAAGCTTGTTTAGCAATGGGCGGGGCTGTTTGGTTAATGGGTTTAGGAACCGTATTTTCATTTAATAGTTGGGCGGATGTTACCTTTTTTGGTTTAACCTTTTTTGGTTTCTTAGATTACTTAACAGCAAACTTAATGTTACCTATTGGCGGGTTTTTAATTGCTATTTTTGCAGGTAGAGTCATGCATGATAGGCATACAAAAGAAGAGTTAAATCTAAAAACGGAAAAGCATTTTGAAATTTGGACCTATCTTGTTAGTTATGTTGCACCTGCTGCAGTATTTATTGTCTTTTTGAGTGTTTTAGGGATATTTGGCTAATGGCTACGGTAGAAAAAAGTGCGTTAATTAAATATTCTGCGCAACAAATGTTTGATTTAGTTGATGATATTGCGTCTTACCCTGATTTTTTGCCGTGGTGTATGGGCAGTGAAGTGATGTTGCGCAAAGGTAATATCGTAGAAGCAAAAGTGCAAATTTCGAAAGGTGGTTTTAAAAATGCTTTTGCTACACGGAATGTTAATCAAGCAGGGGAAAGCATTGCTATGTCTTTATTGGAAGGTCCATTTTCATCTTTAGAGGGTGTTTGGCGTTTTTTACCGCTGCGTGAAGATGCGAGTAAAATATCTCTAGATTTAGAGTTTGAAATGAATGGCATGTTAGCTAACTTAGCTTTTGGTGCTGTTTTTAACCAAATTTGCAATACCATGGTCACTTCATTTACGGATAGGGCAAAACAAGTTTATGGTGTCTAAACTTGATGAAAGTTGAGGTTGCTTATGCTTTGCCTGATAATCAACTAATTATCGCATTGCAAGTCGATGAGTTGTGCACTGTTGAGCAAGCAATTTTACAATCTGGGGTTTTGCAGAAGTTTCCTCGGATTGATCTAAGCAAAGATAAAGTGGGTGTTTTTAGTGAGGTTTGCTCCTTAAAAAAACAATTACAAGAGAATGATCGCGTTGAAATCTACCGTCGATTATCAATAGATCCGATGGAAGCAAGGCGGCAACGTGCGGTAAAGCAAAAACAGTAAATTTATGTGTTTTATCTTAATAGTGACACGGGGTAGAATGTAAGTGTTTTTTGAGCCAGGTATTGATATTGCCCAATAATCTGGTTAATTATAAATGGCAGGCATGGGAGATTTAGAATGAATAAACTAATAATGACAGCAGCACTATTGCTAACGAGCTCGCTTTCGTATGCAGAAGCTTACTCGTGTACTGCGTATATTGACGGGGTTGTTGTGGCAGAAACGAAGGTTAATGCTTCAAAGGCCGCTGTTGCGGAAGAAAAGGCCGCTGATCGCTTAAAGAAAAAAGGGGTTGTAGTAGACTACGTTGCTTGTAAATAGCTCAGTGTGGTCTAGTGACAAGATATAGAGTTTTCTAAGCTTTATATCTTGTTTAGTTATCAGATTCAAATAAGCCAGTAATCATTTCTGAAATGGTTTTTTTGAGTTTTCGTTTTGGTACGTCAACCGTAATATCTTTTGATTTAGCGGGAGCTGGATTATTTTCCGGTGCTAAGTCACCTTCTAAATGAATAAGTTGGTTGTCTTCAAAAAAGAGTGCAACTCGCTGTTGAACTCGGTCGTTACTTCCCCGTTGTTCAGAATGTACATAGTCCCAGCGGTTTTTATTGTAGGCATCAATTAATAGCGGTGAGCCTAAAATATAAATAACTTGGCGTTTAGACATGTTAGGACGAAGCAAGTTAATCATTTCTTGATCTATTATGTTGCCTTGATTAATATCAATTTTATAAACCAAAGGCACGTCGATAGCGAGTGTGGAGCACGCAGGTAGAGTAGAAGTTAAAGCTAAAAACCCTAAGGCGTGTGATATTTTGTGCATGTATGAAATTAGTCTGGAAGAGATGGTTTTAATGGAATTATCATACCTGAAGTCTTTCAGTCGTGGTAAGTTTTTGTAGCAAAAAATTTATATAAAGCAACTTAATTTTATGGCGATAATTTAGGCTTGAAAAGCTGTTAGCTAAGAAAGAATGCTTAGCTTTGCTTAGGCTGCTACGCGTTGTGTATTATATAATTTATGTATAGATAAGTACTTGTTGATAAATATTAATGAAATATATGTCTTGTAAAATATGAGTATTATCTGTAACATTAGAAAAATAATTTTAGAGTCTATTATAGCTTTTACAGGTTGTTTTGGCTTTTTAAAGACCCCTTACTGGGGTTTTTATGTTTCTAGCGATTGGAAAAGCTAGGAGCGCTATAAGGTTTATATGGAAGAGGCTTTTGCCTCTTTTTTTATGTGTGAAAGAAAGTGAGATTCAATGAAGCAAGCACCCGAACATTTACTTAATTTAATTGAGCCTGTCGTTGAAGGCTTGGGATATGAGTGCGTAGGTATAGAGTATAGCTCACACCCTAAAAATGGTTTTTTACGCATTTTTGTTGATAAGGAAGGCGGTGTGCAGATGGAGGATTGCACCAAAGTAAGTCATCAAATTAGTGGTGTGCTTGATGTTGAGGATCCTATTGCTGGTGAATACAATTTGGAAGTTTCTTCGCCGGGAGTGGATAGGCCACTTTTTAAAATACAGCAGTTTGAGCGGTTTATAGGCCAAATCGTACAGGTTAATTTATTTAAGCCTGTTGATGGAAGGCGTAATATTAAAGGTGTGATCGAAAAAGTTGAAGGGGATGATGTTTATCTTCTGCAAGAGGGTCATACATACAAAATAGCATTTCAGGCCATGTCAAAAGCAAGGCTTGAACCCGACTATTCAATTTAAAGGGAAATCTAGATGTCAAATAAAGAAATTTTATTGGTTGTAGATGTTTTTTCTAATGAAAGAGATATTGAAAAAAGCATTATTTTTGAAGCAATGGAGTCTGCGTTAGAAAGTGCAACAATAGCGCGTTATGAATTCCCTATTAAAGCGAGAGTTGCAATTGACCGAGTGACTGGTGGCTTCGTAACCTACAGGCGCTGGCAGGTTGTTGATACTAATGCGGAGTTATCGAATGGTATTGAGTTTCCAACGACGCAAATTTCATTAGAGGTTGCTCAGCTAGATGACGACGAAATCGAAGAAGGTGATTTCGTTGAGGACGAGATTGAATCGGTGGAATTTGGACGAATCTCAGCACAAACTGCAAAACAGGTTATTATTCATAAGGTTCGTGAAGCGGAACGTAAAAAAGTAGCGGATGCTTATAAGGATAGAGTTGGTGAATTGGTAACGGGTGTTATTAAGCGTATTGAAAAAGGCAGTGTCTATATGGATCTAGGGGGGAATGCGGATGCTTATATCCCTCGAGACCAGATGATACCAAGAGAAGCAGTTCGAGTAGGCGATAGAATTAGAGGCTACTTAAAAGAAGTGCGGACTGAAGCTCGAGGCCCTCAGTTGTTTGTTAGCCGAACGGCACCTGAGTTATTGATAGCATTATTTAAGCTTGAAGTACCTGAAGTAGCAGAAGGTATGATTGATATTTTAGGAGCTGCGCGTGATCCAGGTTCCAGAGCAAAAATAGCGGTTAAAAGTAACGATATGCGCATTGACCCAGTTGGGGCGTGTGTAGGAATGAGAGGCTCAAGAGTTCAAACGATATCAAATGAACTTAGTGGTGAGCGTGTAGATATTATTTTATGGGATGGAAATGATGCGCAGTTCGTTATCAACTCCATGTCGCCTGCAGAAATTGAATCAATTGATGTTGATGAAGATAAACATATAATGGATGTTGCAGTTTCAAGTGATAGCCTATCTCAAGCAATTGGACGAGGCGGACAAAATGTTCGATTAGCGACTGAATTAACGGGTTGGGAGCTCAATGTACTTGATGCGGATGAGGTTAATAAAGACACCCAAGAAGAATTAGGTAAATTAGTACAGACATTTGTTGAAGACTTAAATGTAGACCAAGATGTTGCAACCGTATTGGTTGAAGTTGGTTTCAATTCGGTTGAAGAAATTGCTTATGTGCCGGCTAGTGAAATGCTAGAGATTGAGGGGTTTGATGAGGAATTAGTTGAAACTCTTAGGTCGCGAGCTAAAGATATGTTGCTTATTAATGCGATTGCTTTAGAAGAGAAAATAGAAGTAGCAGAACCTGCAGAAGATTTATTGGGCATGGAAGGTGTCTCTAAAGAGCTGGCCTACGAAATGGCAGCAAAAGGTATTGTTACGATGGATGATTTAGCTGAACAAGCAGTGGATGATTTGTTTGAAAGTTTAGGGATTGAAGAAGAAGTTGCTGCTAAATTAATTATGAAAGCCCGCGAACCTTGGTTTGCTAATGAGAACGAAGAGGTCGAAAAATGAGTGATAAATCAGTAAAAGAATTAGCGGGCATGGTGGGAATACCTTTAGAGCGTTTGTTAGAACAAATGAAAGAAGCAGGTATATCTGCACATACAGAAACAGATGCGATCAATGAAGAAGATAAAATGACTTTATTGGCACATTTGCGTAAATCACATGGCAAAGATGAAGATAAGCCAGCTAAAAAAGTGACTTTAAAGCGCCGTACTGTTACCTCGCTTAAGCAAGGAGCATCAGGGAAAGACAGTAAGTCAATTAACATTCAAGTGACTAAAAAGAAAACCTATGTGAAGCGTGAAGAAGTTCTTTCGGATGAGGAGCGTGTTGAGTTAGAAAAGGTTAAAGCTGATCTTGATAAACGTGCTGAAGCGCAAGAAGCGGAAGAGCAATTACATAGAGATAAAGTAGCTAAAGATAAAGCTGAGCTGGCAGCAAAAGAAGCAGCTGAAAAGCAAAAAGATGACATGGCTAAAGCTGAGTTAGCAAAAAAAGAAAAGGCATCAGAAGAAGAGCGTCTTGCGGCTGAAAAAGCGAAAAGATTAGAGGCTTCTTTAGAGCGTAATGCCGAAAAAGTAAGAAAAATGGCAGCCGCTAAAAAAGCAGCGGCTGCTAAAAAAGCAGCCGGTGGAGCTAGAAAGCCAGCTACACCGGGCGCAGCAAGAAAATCAGCTCCTGGTAAGGCAGGTGCTAAAGCGCCAACTGTTCACAGAAGAGCTGATAAGCCGGCTGGTGGTGTTAAGAATAACTATGGCAAAAAAGGTCGCAAAAAAGGCGGCAAAAGAAATGAGCAGCAATTTGTAGCGGAGACAAAGCACGCTTTTGAAATGCCGACAGAAGTGGTTGCTAAGGATGTGAAAATCCCAGAAAACATTATTGTTTCTGAGTTGGCGCAGCAAATGAGCGTTAAAGCAGCGGAGCTTATTAAGCATCTAATGAAGCTTGGTATTATGTCGACTATTAACCAAAGTATTGATCAGGATACGGCGGTCATCTTAGTTGAAGAAATGGGACATAACCCTATTACTACGAGTGAAGATGATCACGAAACAGATATGTTGGCCGAACATACTGAAGATACAGATGATCGTGAAGAATTTGCTCGTGCGCCAATTGTGACTATTATGGGGCACGTTGATCACGGTAAGACATCATTATTAGATTACATTCGTGAAACACGCGTTGCTTCAGGCGAAGCGGGTGGTATTACTCAGCATATTGGTGCTTATCAAGTTGATACAGGACATGGTGCGGTTACATTTTTAGATACTCCTGGGCATGCTGCATTTACAGCAATGAGAGCGCGTGGTGCTGATGTAACAGATATCGTTATTGTTGTCGTTGCTGCTGATGATGGTGTGATGCCACAAACAAAAGAAGCGATTGAACATGCGCGTGCAGCTGATGTACCGTTAATTATTGCAATGAATAAAATGGATAAGGAAGAAGCGAATCCAGAAAAAGTCATGCAAGAATTAGCAACGATTAATGTCGTTCCTGAAGAGTGGGGCGGTGATGTACAATTTCTTAAAATTTCAGCGAAAACTGGATTAGGTGTTGATGAATTAATTGAAGCCTTAATTTTACAGGCTGAGATTCTAGAGTTAAAAGCACCTAAAGAAGGCAAGGCATCGGGCTTAGTTGTTGAGGCTCGCTTGGATAAAGGCCGTGGTCCAGTTGCAACTATTATGGTGCAAAAAGGAACGCTAGAGCAGGGACAAATTGTTCTTTGTGGTCATGAATATGGTCGTGTTAGAGCCATGTTCGATGAAGTTGGGCATAAGCTAAAAGAAGCAGGCCCTTCTGTACCTGTTGAAATTTTAGGTTTATCAGGTACGCCAAGTGCGGGTGAAGATTTTATTGTTGTTACCAATGAGCGTGCGGCAAGAGAATTGGCTTCGCATCGTGAAGATAAAAATAAATTATTACGAGTTGCTGCACATCAAGCATCTAAATTAGACGAAGTATTCTCTAAAATGGCTGCGGGTGAGACATCTAATTTAAATATTGTCGTCAAAACTGATGTGCAAGGAAGTTTAGAGGCCTTACGTGAGTCACTAGTTAGCTTATCTTACGAAGAAGTTAAAGTTAAAGTGATTTATGGTGGTGTGGGTGGTATCAATGAAGGTGATGCAAACCTTGCGTTGGCTTCTGGTGCGATTTTAATCGGATTTAATGTGCGAGCAGATGCAACAGCGCGAAAAATTATTACCGATCAAGAAATTGACCTGCATTATTATAGTGTTATTTATGATGCACTTGATGAGGTGAAGAAATCAATTAGTGGCATGTTGGCGCCTGAAATCAAAGAAAACATCGTTGGGCTTGCTGAAGTTCGTGATGTATTCCGCTCACCTAAGTTTGGTTCAATTGCTGGTTGTATGGTTGTTGATGGTTACGTTAAACGTAATCTTCCAATTCGTGTTTTACGTGACAATATTGTTATTTACGAAGGGCAGTTAGAGTCTTTACGTCGATTTAAAGATGATGCGGCAGAAGTAAAAATGGGTATGGAATGTGGTATTGGTGTGAAAAATTACAACGATGTCAAAAATGGCGATCAGATTGAGGTATTTGAGCGTATTGAGGTCAAGCGAGAAATATAATGGCTAGAGAGTTTAAGCGAAGCTCTCGTGTAGCTTCGCAAATGCAAAAAGAATTAGCAATTATCTTACAGCAAGGCGTTAAAGATCCGCGGATAGGCTTTGTTACAGTGAATGATATTGAGCTGAGTAAAGATTTAAGTTCAGCTAAAGTCTATGTGACGGTGCTGGGTTCTGATGAAGAAGGGCGCAAAAAAAACGTTAAGTATTTGAATGATGCTGTTCCTTATATACGCTCTGAAGTTGGTAAGCGTATGCGTTTGCGTTGTGTGCCTTACCTTAAATTTTTATATGATCAATCATTTGAAAATGGTATGCGAGTATCTGAGTTATTAATGGATGATGATCAACCTTCGGCATCTGAAGAGTAGTAATGGCGAGACGTAAAAAAGGGCTAGATATACACGGGATTGTCTTGCTGGATAAGCGTGGCGGGATTAGTTCAAACAAGGCCCTACAAGAAGTTAAGCGACTTTATAATGCAAATAAGGCGGGTCATACAGGCAGTTTAGATCCTCTTGCTACTGGTTTGTTGCCGATTTGTTTAGGTGAAGCAACTAAGGCTTCAGCATATATGCTGGCTGATGATAAGCGCTATCAAACGGTTATTCAGTTAGGGGTTATGACTGAGACGGGGGATGTTGATGGGAATGTATTGGAAGTTAAAGAGATTCCAAATATTACAGAAGCTGAGCTAACAGCCTGTTTGAATTCATTTGTCGGAGAAATTGAACAAGTTCCTCCTATGTATTCAGCTTTAAAGCATAACGGTAAAAAACTTTACGAGTTAGCTCGTGAAGGGATTACTGTAGAACGTAAAGCTCGAAAAATCACCATCTATGGAATCGAATGTTTGGACTTTACTGGTGAGTTGTTGACTTTGGATGTGCGTTGCTCGAAAGGAACTTATATTCGAACATTAGCCGAAGATATTGGGCATTATTTTTCCTGTGGAGCAACAGTCAAGGAATTGCGACGTACTGGGGCTGGAGATTTTAATTTAGCAGATGCTTTAACCATTGAGCAAGTGCAGGAATTAAATTCTGCAGGCACTTTGCAATCAATTTTAATTTCAGTGGATAAGCCGTTGCGTGCATTTCCTGCAATTGAAGTCGATAAAGTAGCAGCGGACTTGATTATGCAGGGGCAACAGGTGGCAATGCCTAACGGAAATTCTGAGCTGGGAATGTGTCGGCTATATCACGAACAAAAATTTTTAGGCTTGGGTGAAATGTTAATGAATGCTAAAATACAGCCCAAGAGATTATTCAATTTAAACTAATTTCTCATGTTTCTACACCCTATCGTGGAAACATCAATTCATGAAGGCGTGAGCCTTTTATTAAACTTAAATCATAGGGATTAAAATGCCATTTACAGCAGAACAAAAAAAAGCAATCGTTGAAGAGTACCGTTTAACAGACACTGATACTGGATCTTCTGAAGTACAAGTTGCTCTATTAACAGCACATATTCATCATTTAGCTCCACATTTTGCAGAGCATAAAAAAGATAACCATTCACGTCGTGGACTATTAAGAATGGTTAATCAAAGACGTAAATTATTAGACTACTTGAAAGGCAAAGATGTAGAACGTTACAAATCTTTGATTTCACGTTTAGGTTTACGTAAATAATGTAGCAAAGAAGCGGTGGCTTAGTTCGCCGCTTTTTTTTGTCTTGTCTTAAGAGTTAATCAAACATTAATTCGACCTTTAAAAACGAAGGAAAAACAATAGTGAATCTGAATCCGATCAGAAAAGAATTTCAATATGGCGAACAATTAGTTAGTATTGAAACGGGTGAAATTGCACGCCAAACAAGCGGCGCAGTTATGATTGATGTCGCTGGCACATCGCTTTTAGTCTCAGTTGTAGGTAAAAAAGAAGCCAATGGTGGTGATTTTTTCCCTTTAACAGTTAACTACCAAGAAAAAGCTTATGCTGCTGGTAAAATTCCAGGTGGATTTTTCAAGCGTGAAGGGCGCCCTTCAGAAACTGAAACTTTAACATCACGTTTAATTGATAGACCGATTCGTCCGTTATTCCCAAATGGGTATACGAATGAAGTTCAAATTATCATTACTGTTGTTTCTTTAAACCCTGATGTAGATCCAGAAATTCCTGCTTTATTAGGTGCTTCTGCAGCATTAGCGGTATCAGGCTTACCATTTAACGGCCCAATTGGTGCGGCACGTGTTGGTTATACTGATGGTGAATATACGCTAAACCCTAGTAAAGAAGCGTTAACGACTTCATTATTAGATTTAGTCGTAGCAGGTACTGATCAAGCTGTATTAATGGTTGAATCTGAAGCTGATAATTTAGCTGAAGAAATTATGTTAGGTGCTGTTTTATTTGGCCACGAACAAATGCAAGTTGCAATTTCTGCAATCAATGAGTTCGCTGCTGAAGTCAATACACCGCTTTATAACTGGGTTGCACCTGTTGCAGACACAAATTTAGAAGCGCTAGTAACATCTGAAACGGAAGCGTCAATTAAAGCTGCATACCAAATTGCAGTTAAATTAGACCGTCAAGATGCATTAAGTGATATTAGAGCAGCTGTTGTTGAAAAATTAACAGCAGATGATCAATATGCGGAATCGGATATTCGCGATATTATCGAAGAAATTGAAAAAAGAGTCGTACGTACGGCTATTTTAACGGATAAAAAACGTATTGATGGTCGTGAGGTTGATGTTGTTCGACCTATCGCTGTTCGTACTGGTGTTTTACCACGCACACATGGTTCTGCATTATTTACACGTGGCGAAACACAAGCATTAGTTGTTGCAACACTTGGAACAGAGCGTGATGCACAAACAATTGACGCATTGGCAGGTGAATATAAAGAACCTTTCATGTTGCATTACAACTTCCCTCCATACAGTGTTGGAGAGACAGGTTTTGTTGGCTCACCAAAACGTCGTGAAATTGGCCATGGCCGTTTAGCGAAACGTGGTGTTGCAGCTGTTCTACCTGAAATGTCAGAATTCCCATACACACTTCGTGTTGTTTCTGAAATTACAGAATCAAATGGTTCAAGTTCTATGGCTTCTGTTTGTGGTACAAGCCTTGCGCTAATGGATGCTGGTGTACCATTAAAAGCACCGGTTGCTGGTATTGCAATGGGCTTGATTAAAGAAGGCGATAACTTTGCTGTTCTTTCTGATATTGTTGGTGACGAAGATCATTTAGGTGATATGGATTTCAAAGTAGCAGGTTCTGTAAACGGAATCACTGCATTGCAAATGGATATTAAAATTGATGGAATCACTGCTGAAATTATGCAAGCTGCACTAGAGCAAGCAAAAGCAGGTCGCTTACATATTTTAGGTGAAATGAATAAGGTACTATCTGATACTCGTGAAGAGATGTCTGATTTTGCACCTAGAATTATTACTTTCAAAATTGATCCTAGCAAAATTCGTGAAGTGATTGGTAAAGGCGGAGCAACTATCCGTGGTATTACTGAACAAACGGGCGCGACAGTTGATTTAACGGATGAAGGTATTGTTAACGTTGCTTCTGTTGATAAAGCTGCGGGTGAAGCGGCGAAGAAAATTATCGAAGAAATTACTGCTGAAGTTGAAGTAGGTAAAATTTATGAAGGTAAAGTAGCAAGATTAATGGACTTCGGTGCATTTGTTACAATCTTACCGGGTAAAGATGGCTTAGTGCATATTTCTCAAATCACTAACGAGCATGTTGATAAAGTAAGCGACAAGCTATCTGAAGGTGATGTAGTTAAAGTTAAAGTCTTAGAGATTGACCGCCAAGGTCGAGTAAGACTGAGCATGAAAGAAGTTGATAATAACGACGCATAAATATTAGCGCCTTCTTTTTCAGAAAAAGGGCCGTGAGGCCCTTTTTTTGTGGCTATTTATAAATGCAGGTTTTAAGTTGCACTTAAGGTATTTTTTATTTCTGACAGCTAGATAATAGGATCAATATGAATATTTCAGGGTATATGACAACACTGGGGCAGCAGGCAAAAGTTGCTGGGCGTGAAGTGAGTCGAGCGAATTCAGGGCTAAAGAATGCGGCTCTTTTTGCTATAGCTGATGAGCTAGCACAGCAAACTGATTTTTTAGCGCAAGAGAATGTTAAGGATTTATTAGCTGGTAAAGAAAAGGGATTGGATGCAGCTTTATTAGACCGATTAGAGCTAACACCTGCTCGAATCCAAGCTATGATTGATGGTTTGCAAGAAGTTGCTGCTTTGCCTGATCCTGTTGGCGCTATTACAGATTTAAAATATCGCCCAAGTGGTATTCAAGTCGGCCAAATGCGAGTGCCTTTAGGGGTTATTGGAATTATTTATGAATCACGTCCTAATGTAACAGTTGATGCGGCAGCTTTATGCCTGAAATCAGGCAATGCCTGTATATTACGTGGCGGTTCTGAATCCATCCATTCAAATAAAGCAATAGCAAGTTGTATTGCTAAGGGCTTAGCAAAAGCTGGCTTACCTGTGCATGCGGTTCAGGTTGTTGAGACGACCGATCGAGCAGCTGTCGGCGAATTAATTACTTTAAAAGATTATGTTGATGTCATTGTGCCTCGTGGTGGAAAAAGCTTAATTGAACGAATTTCTAAAGAAGCAACGATTGCTGTTATTAAGCATTTGGATGGTATTTGCCATGTTTATATTGATGCAGCAGCAGATATTAAGAAAGCAGTTGATATTGCTGTTAATGCAAAAACACATCGTTATGGTGTTTGTAATGCAATGGAAACCTTGTTGGTATCTGAAACAATAGCGGCTAAAGTATTACCAGAATTAGCTAAGCAATATGCAGCAAAAGGCGTTGAATTACGTGGCTGCTTAAAAACGTGTTCGATTATTCCTGCAGCAATACGTGCAACGGATGATGACTGGGCAACAGAATATTTAGCACCTGTGTTATCGATAAAAATTGTGGCTAATATTGATGCAGCAATGGATCATATTAATGAATTTAGCTCAGGACATACAGAATCAATTATTACTGAAGATTACAGTTTAGCGCGCCGGTTTTTACGCGAGGTTGATTCAAGCTCGGTGATGGTGAATGCATCGACACGTTTTGCTGATGGCTTTGAATATGGCTTAGGTGCTGAAATTGGTATTAGTACAGATAAATTGCATGCACGTGGGCCAGTAGGCTTGGAAGGGTTAACCTCTTTAAAGTATGTTGTTTTAGGTGATGGCGAAATCCGTCAGTAAGTCGATAGCAATATGATTGGTATTTATGGGGGGACTTTTAACCCCGTACATTATGGGCACTTGCGCACAGCGCTTGAAGTTAAAGAACTTTTTGCTTTAGATGAATTGCGTTTATTGCCTTGTGCTTTACCTGCACACAGAGAAAATCCAAGTGTTAATGCGCAAATGCGCTTGGAAATGTTACAAATCGCAATTAAAGATTATGTGCATTTGCGACTGGATACGCGTGAAATTCAGCGCCCCGGGGTTTCGTATATGGTTGATACCTTGACTGAATTGCGTAAGGAATTGGGCAATACACCCATAATTTTATTTATGGGTACGGATGCGTTTAATGGCATAAGTTCTTGGCACCGTTGGCAGGAATTATTTCATTATGCACATATCGTTGTTATGACGCGGCCCCAGTTTAAACCGAGTGCTTTACCAGAATTTTATGATGACAGGCTGGTGACAGTTAGGGAGTCGTTAAAATCTTGTGTGAGTGGTAAAATATTTTTTCAAAAAGTAAGAGATTTAGATATTTCAGCAAGTGATATTCGCAATGCTTTTATTGAGCAGAAAAATCCCAGTTTTTTACTACCAGAACCAATTATTGAATATATACGGGCGCATAATTTATATAGTGCCTAGAATTAAGGAAATTGAATGCAAGCAGATGAATTATTAGCGTTAGTGACGACTGAATTAGATGATCGTAAAGCTGAAAATATTGTAACCGTTGATGTGATGGGTAAAAGTAGCTTTACCGACTATATGGTGATTGCAACCGGAACATCAACACGACATATTAAAGCATTATGTAACTATGTTTCTATTGCTTTAAAAGATAAGGGCGTATTCCCTAAAGGGATTGAGGGTGGCCAAGATTCAGAGTGGGTCTTAGTTGATTTAGGTGATGTGATTTTACATGTAATGACTGCCCAAACACGTGAATTCTACCAATTAGAAAAACTTTGGACTGTCGAAAATACTGAAGATGACGTAGAGCCTGAGGAAGAAGAGTAAAAAAATTTACTCTGCTTTTAAGCTATAATATTAAGCATTATTATTTTTAATTTATTCGAGATTTTTTCATGATTCAAGGTAGTATCGTAGCGCTAGTTACCCCTATGTTTGATAACGGCGGTGTAGACCAAGACAGCCTTAAAAAGTTAGTTGAATTCCATGTTGCAGAAGGAACAGATGCGATTGTGGCAATGGGAACAACGGGCGAGTCAGCGACTTTGAATGAACATGAGCACATGGATGTTGTACGCTCAATTATTGAATATGTTAATGGCCGAATCCCCGTTATTGCAGGCACAGGGGCTAACTCTACAACAGAAGCAATTGCGCTTACGCAAGCGGCAAAAGAGATTGGTGCTGATGCGTGTTTATTAGTGACACCTTATTATAATAAGCCAACTCAAGAAGGCTTATATTTACATTATAAGGCGATTGCAGAGGCTGTTGATATCCCACAGATTTTATATAATGTTCCAGGACGTACAGCCTGTGACATGCTTCCTGAAACTGTTGGACGCTTAGCTAAAATTAAAAATATTGTCGGCGTAAAAGAAGCAACGGGCGAACTAGGTCGGGTAAAAACAATCCGTGATTTGTCTGGCAATGATTTCGCCATTTATACCGGTGATGATGCGAGTAGTTGTGAATTTTGCTTGTTAGGAGGGAATGGAACGATTACTGTAACGGGTAATGTTGCTCCTAAACTAGTCCATGAAATGATTGCTGCTGCCATGCAAGGCAAACGCGAACTTGCACTGCAAATTGATGAAAAACTAACAGGCTTACATCAGCAGTTATTTATTCAATCTAACCCAATCCCTGTTAAATGGGCGGTTGCTGAAATGGGCTTAATGCAGTCTGGAATCCGCTTACCTTTAACCTGGTTAACGGGTGATTGTTTTACCGAGGTCCGCTCGGCAATGCAGCAAGCAGATGTTCTTTAAAGTATGGCTATGAAGCTTATTCGTGTTTTAGCTATTTTTATTGGCTTACAATTAACAGCATGTAGTTATTTTTTTCCTGATAAAGAAAAAGATTATAGCTATAGCAAGCAAATCTCAGCATTAGAAATTCCCCCTGAATTAAAAGTTGATAAGAGAGTTAATCCTCAAATTCCAGCAAATGATGCACCTAAAAGCTTAACTTATGAGGTGGTATTAGTCACTGATCCTGAGAATATTTACTTAAGGGTTAACTCATCGTTTGCTCATGTTTGGCGTATTGTTGGTAAAGCGCTCACGGAAATGAATGTGGAAGTGACGGATAAGAATAGAGAGCAAGCTCTTTATTATGTGCAATATGACCCCGAATTACAGGACGCTGATAAAGATGGCTCTTACTGGCAAGAGTTGGTATTCATGTTCAGTAGTGATATTCACCAAGAGTTACCTTATCAAGTATTCTTAACTGCGACTGACGATGGAACGCGTATTTTTGTTAGAGATGAATCTGCAAAGGTATTGTCTGAAGGCAAAGGACTACAGTTACTAAGGCTGATTTTTGACACCATCAATCACGACATACCCAAAGAAGAAGGCAAAAACATTACGCCGTAGTTTTAATAAATTGCGTAATAAACTTCGTATTTATTTTTGCTTAATTAAATTCAATGATTAATTAAGTGATTGAATTTATAAAATTAAAAAGACTCCTATGCTTAAAATTTCTGGTACTTCCGCGCTATCTGCTTTTAGAATTAAAAAATTATTACAAGATATTCAAACGATAGAGCCAACGATTACTGCAGTTACTGCAAAATACTTGCACTTTATTGATACACAAGTTGAGTTAAGTGCTGAGCAGTCGGAAATTTTACATAAAATACTTTCCTACGGATCAGAACACGCTGAAGATTTACAGGGAACGCAGTGTTGGGTTATCCCACGCCCAGGAACAATTTCACCGTGGTCAAGTAAAGCCACTGAGATTGCAAAACGCTGTGGTTTAGAAAGCTTAAATCGTTTAGAAAGAGGTGTAGAGTTTACTTTAGTTAGCACAGCTAAACTGAATGACTCAGCTCAACAGGCAGTCACTGGGCTATTGCATGACAGAATGACACAATCAGTGGTCACTGACTTAAATCGTGTTGATTTATTTGCGCAGCATGAACCGAAACCATTAGTGACAATTTCACTAATGGAAGAAGGGCTATCAGCACTAACGGTCGCCAATAAAGAATTAGGTTTGGCCTTATCTGAGGATGAAATTGCTTACTTGGCAGACGCTTTTAATGAGTTAAAACGTAACCCAACGGATGTTGAGTTAATGATGTTTGCACAAGCCAACTCAGAGCATTGTCGCCATAAAATATTTAATGCCAGCTGGACGATTGATGGTGTTGATGAGGCAAAATCATTGTTTGCTATGATTCGTAATACAGCAGATAAAAATCCGGAAGGCATTTTATCTGCTTATAGTGATAATGCCTCGGTTGCTACAGGCTCTGAAACGGATGTATTTATTCGAAATCCGATGACTGGTGAATATAGCTATACCACTGAAGATGCGCATTTATTAATGAAAGTAGAAACGCATAATCACCCCACTGCAATTGCACCACATTCTGGTGCTGCAACAGGTTCTGGTGGTGAAATTCGTGATGAGGGTGCAACAGGTCGTGGCTCAGCTACAAAAGCAGGTTTAACAGGTTTTACTGTTTCGCATTTAAAAATCCCTAACTTTAGTCAGCCTTGGGAAGCAGATTATGGCAAACCAGAACGTATTTCATCTGCTTTAGATATTATGTTAGATGGTCCGATTGGTGGCGCTGCCTTTAATAATGAATTTGGTCGTCCGAATATTGCCGGTTATTTCCGTAGTTTTGAGCAAATTGCCGAAGGTGGCGATGATTCTAAACTATTGGGCTACCATAAGCCGGTTATGATCGCAGGTGGAATGGGAAATATTCGCCCAATGCTGGTTGATAAACATAAAATTCCAGCAGGCTCATTAATTATTATTTTAGGCGGCCCAGCCATGTTAATTGGCTTGGGCGGTAGTGCCGCTTCATCTCAAGCTTCAGGCGAGGGTGCAGCTGAATTGGATTTTGCTTCCGTACAACGTGAAAACCCAGAAATGGAACGTCGCTGTCAGGAAGTTATCAACCATTGCAATGCGATGGGTGATGATACGCCGGTTGTTTCTATTCATGATATTGGTGCAGGTGGTTTATCTAACGCGGTACCGGAAATTATTCATGATTGTGAGCAAGGTGGGCGCTTTGAGTTACGCAAAGTGAATAATGATGATAAAGGCATGTCACCGATGCAAATTTGGTGTAATGAAGCGCAAGAGCGTTATGTTGTCGCTATCAAACCTGAAGCCTTAGCCTTATTTGAATCTTTCTGTGAACGCGAACATTGTTTATATGCGGTGATTGGTGAAGCGACGGATGAAGAGCATTTAACGCTGAATGATGAAATGTTTGCTGATAAGCCTGTTGATTTACCTATGTCAGTTTTATTTGGTAAAGCACCTAAATTACACCGTGATGTAAAGCATGTCAGTAAGCAACATAAAGCTTTAGATTTTTCTGGTTTAGAGATTAAAGAAGCGGTTAAGCGCGTGCTAAGTTTTCCGGCCGTTGCGGATAAAAGTTTCTTAATTCATATTGGTGATCGCTCAGTGACAGGTTTAGTGGCTCGTGATCAAATGGTTGGCCCTTGGCAAATTCCTGTTGCTGATGTTGCGGTAACCGCTTCAGGTTTTCATGCGATTACTGGGGAAGCGATGGCAATGGGTGAACGTACACCGCTTGCTGTTGTTAATGCACCCGCTTCAGGCAGAATGGCAATTGCTGAATCATTAACTAATTTAGCTGCAGCTAAAATCGAATCACTGAAACAGATTAAAATTTCCGCTAACTGGATGGCAGCAGCGGGTAGTGAAGGGGAAGACGCTGCGCTTTTTGATACAGTAAAAACTGTCGGTATGGACGTTTGTCCTGAATTAGGTATTGCTATTCCCGTGGGTAAAGATTCATTATCTATGAAGACAGTTTGGAATGAAGAAGGTCGTGAAAAAACCATGACTTCACCACTATCTTTAATTATCACGGCCTTTGCTCCTGTGACGGATATTAATCGCACCTTAACACCTGAGCTAAAAAATGAAGATAGCGTATTAATGCTATTAGATTTAGGTTTTGGTAAAAATCGTTTAGGCGGCTCAGTATTAGCGCAAGTCACTCAGCAAATGGGTGATGAAGTGCCTGATTTAGATGATACCGCTGCATTAAAAGCCTTTTTTAATAGCATTCAACAGCTTAATGCGGATGATAAAATCCTTGCTTATCATGACCGTTCAGATGGTGGGTTGTTAGCAACCGTGACAGAAATGATGTTTGCTGGGCGCAAAGGTCTAGAATTAGAGTTGGATCACTTAGGAGATGATGCCTTAGCTGCTTTATTTAATGAAGAGCTGGGTGCTGTAATACAAGTGCAACAAAGTGATTGCGATGCCGTTTTAGATACATTGCAATCAGCGGGCTTAGAAGACTGCACACATTTAATTGGTTGGGTAACAGAAGAAACTCAAACATTTAATATTAGCCATCAAGGCGAGCGTATTTACAGTGCTGAGCGAGCTGAATTACAGGCAATTTGGTCTGAAGTTAGTTACCGTATGCAAGCCCTACGTGATAATCCTGATTGTGCCGAACAACAATATAAGCGTATCGCAGATAATGAAGATAAAGGTTTATTTGCTGATTTAAGTTTCGATATTAATGATGATATTAGCTTACCGTTTGCAAGCTCGCGCCCACGTGTTGCAATTTTAAGAGAGCAGGGAGTGAACGGTCATGTAGAAATGGCTGCCGCTTTTGATAAAGCAGGCTTTAGTAGCATTGATGTCCACATGACCGATATTATTAGCGGTAAAGTAAGCTTAAAAGATTTTACTGGCCTCGTTGCTTGTGGTGGATTTTCTTATGGTGATGTATTGGGTGCTGGTGGCGGCTGGGCTAAATCTATATTATTTAACCCACGTGCAAGAACAGAATTCTCCGACTTTTTTCACCGTGAAGATACCTTTGGTTTAGGTGTTTGTAATGGTTGCCAAATGTTATCAGGCTTAAAAGAATTGATCCCAGGTGCTGAGCATTGGCCTGCTTTTAAACGTAATTTATCAGAACAATTTGAAGCGCGCGTTGTGATGGTTGAAGTGCAAGAATCACCTTCGGTCTTTTTGAGCGGTATGGCTGGGTCTAAAATGCCAGTAGTGATTGCACACGGAGAAGGGCGTGCTGAATTTATTGATAGTACCGTAGATAAGGCAAAAGTTGCCTTAAGTTATATTAATAATTACGGTGAGAAAACCACTGACTTCCCAATGAATCCAAACGGGTCACCTGAAGGTATCACGGGTCTCACTAACACTGATGGCCGTTTTACGATTATGATGCCGCATCCTGAACGTTGCTTTAAAAGCAGTCAAAACTCTTACCAGCCTGCTGATTGGAAAGAAGATGGTGCATGGTTAAGAATGTTTAGAAATGCACGAGTTTGGGTTGGTTAAGTATTAGGATTGTTTAAAGTGATTGGAACGCTGGTAACTTCTCATTATCCACAGGATCGAACTCCTGAATAAATGGAACGTAGGTCTTTAGCCTGCATTTATTCAGCGGCAGGCTAAAGACCTGCGTTCCAGTACCCATTGATAATGAGAAGTTACGAATGCTGGCTTTAACCTACAATTATTAATTAAGCGTGTTTTTATCATAATGGAAGAAGACAATACACAACTCCCTCACTGGGAAAAGGCTTACGGTGGCGCTCAAAGTACGGGCGTTATTCGTTCTGCACCCGATGATTTTATCGTCAATGAAATTCAATCTTTTGAATTATCAGGTGAAGGTGAGCATGCTTTTTTACATATTGAAAAATGTAATGAGAATACCGATTATATAGCGCGACTTTTAGCACGCTTTGCAGGTGTTAGACAGCGTGATGTCAGTTATGCTGGATTAAAAGACCGTTACGCACGGACAACTCAATGGTTTAGTGTTTGGCTGCCAGGAAAACCTGATCCAGATTGGACTGAACTGAATAGCGATACGTTAAAAATATTACAAGCAACACGACATAGCCGTAAATTAAAGCGTGGCTCATTGGCAGGTAATCAATTTATTTTAAAAATCCGTGATTGGCACGGTGATAAAGATATTTTAGAGCAACAGTTGCTGCAAATAAAAACTCAAGGCGTGCCCAATTATTTTGGTGAGCAACGTTTTGGCCGTCATGGTGCAAATATCAACAAAGCATTGGCTTTATTTTCTGGTGCTAAATTATCTCGTAATTTACGCGGACTATATCTGTCAGCCGCTCGTTCTTATTTGTTTAACCAAATAGTGAGCCTAAGAGTAAAAGATTCAAGCTGGAATCAAGCGTTAGAAGGTGATTTGCTCATGTTTACTGATTCCCATAGTTTTTTTAAAGCAGATTTATCGGATGCTTCAATTTCAGAACGCATTCAAAAGTTAGATATTCATCCAACCGCTGCACTATGGGGGCAGGGTGTTTTAGAAACTTCAGGGGCAATAGCTGAATTAGAGCAAGCCGTTGCTGAGGAACAGACAGATATTGCTAAAGGCTTAATTAAATTCGGTTTAGTACAAGATAGACGCGCGATGCGCAGCCAAGTAAAAAACCTACAGTGGCAATTTATTGATGATGCGTGCTTAGAATTACAATTTTCATTAAATGCAGGAAGTTATGCAACCAGTGTTTTAAGGGAACTTGTAATAACTTAAGTCTAGGTAATTTCTGATTCAGTAAGATAACACCCCGGATCTTCAGCCCAAGCATCCGCATAAACTTGTTGTGCTCTAACGCGGGTATTACCATTGCATATTTTTTGATAAGTACAAGTTTTACAGCGGCCTTTTAATGGGCGGGGAGATTGTTTTAAGCCTGCCATTAAATCATCTGAGGTATCGAGCCATATCTCTGAAAAAGGGCGATCTTTTACATTGCCTAAACTATGTTGCCACCAAAATGTATCAGGGTGAACATGACCTAAATTATCAATATTAGCCACGTTAACACCCGAAGCATTACCGCCCCATTGTTCTAATTTAGTTTTAATATGCTCATAGCTATCTGGATAATTTTTCGCCACCCAATGTAAAAAATACACGGCATCCGCATCGTTATTACCCGTTACAATTTCTCTTTCTGCACCTTGTTTTTCCCACTGTAAGCATTGCTCAAACAGTGTATCCATCACAGCACGGGTCATGGTAAAAAAAGCATCTGTTTTACGGTTTTTATTGCCTCGCCCGCCATAATTAAGGTGAGAGAGATAAAATTTATCTATATTTTCATCATCCATTAACTGCAGCATGGCGGGGAAATCTTGTACATTATCTTGGGTTAGGGTGTAACGAATACCTGCTTTAATGCCATGCTCGCGACAAAGCTGAATGCCTTTAATAGATGCATCAAAAGAACCTTCTTTTTGCCGAAAAGCATCATGAGTCGCACCAATGCCATCTAAACTAACACCAACATATTGATAATTAATGTCGGCTATTTGTTGAATGTTCTCTTCGGTAATTAGCGTGCCATTGCTAGATAAAGCAACATAAAATCCTTGGTCTTTAGCGCGTTGGGAGATTTTAAAAATATCAGGATGTAATAAAGGCTCGCCTCCTGAAAGAATCAAAACAGGGACTTTAAACCCTTTTAAATCATCCATCACATCAAAAATAGTTTCCGTACTTAATTCGTTAGGGAAATCTATATCGGCAGAGGTGGTATAGCAGTGTTTGCAAGTAAGATTACAGCGACGAATTAAATTCCATATCACCACGGGGGCAGCAGGTTTTCGAGTGGGTTTTATAGGCGTGGGGTTTAAAACTTCGCGCATAAACTGGCTAAGACGAAACATGTTTTTTAATCCTTAATCCGGTTTTTTTCAGAATTTTCGTGCTGTATAAAATATCACTGCTGCGACAATGTTCGCCGAGTAAAGCTGCAATTTTTTGTTGCTGCGCTTTTGCACCTGCTTCTGTTTTACTATGCACCATCGCGAAAAAATTATAAGGCCAATCGGGACGGTGGCGGGGGCGGTGATAACAATGGCTAACAAAATCTAATTGCCCTACTAGCTCACCTAGGCGATCAATTTGCTCGTCGTGTATATCCCAAACAGTCATGCCATTATATTTGTAGCCTAATTTATAATGATTGGGTACCGCGCCAATACGACGAATAATGCCATTATTTTGCATGGCAGTTAGCCGTTGCATAAGCTCATTAGCACTAATCCCTATTTCTTGAGCAAGTGCTTGGTAAGGCTGACTAACTAAGGGTAGGCCTGCTTGTGTTGCAGCAATAATTTTTCTATCAATCGGGTCCATTAAGCTTCCAACTTTAAGCCAACAAAATACTCTTTTATTTTTGGCATGTTATAGACCGTTAAGCCAGTCAGGTTTTCAATTTGTTGAATGCTAGCTTGCTGTTGTTCGAGCGTTTCTGTGGCTAGTACAAACCACATGCTTAGCTTGTGATCTCGTGCGTAATTATGGGCAACTTCGGGCTGTGAGTTTATTTTTTCTGCAATCTCATCAAAGCTTGCTTGTGGTGCTTTAACCGCAGCTAAACTTAAAGCACCGCCCATTTGTTCTGCATGAAATAAAGGGCCAAAACGCGATAAAGTGCCATTTTGTAATAGACAGTCTAAGCGCTTTAATAAATCATCTTCCGTAATATTTAGGGCGCTTGCTACTTGCTTATAAGGGGAGTCACACACAGGAAAGCCCTCTTGTAGTGTATTGATAATAGCGCGATCTATTTTGTCCATAAATAAGAGATAAAAGGGTCTTTGGGTAATAGGGTAAATGGATAACAATTAAAGAAGCTGAATGAATGACCGCTATAGTATACAACAATACGATAGGTGGCTTTTCATGGATACTCAATCAATATTACCCTCTAGTTTATTTCCGCAAGCATTTTTAAAAAATGATGTGGATGATGAACATTCTACGGAACAAAATAAAGAAG
>JAQRMR010000075.1 GCA_028599115.1 Methyloprofundus sp. | reverse complement strand
TTGAAGGCGAGCGCTTATATTCCGCAATAAGATTTAGCTTTGGTCGCTACACAACAGAGCAAGATATAAATCAAGCGGCTGTTATAGTTAGTAAGGAAGTTCGGCGGCTTAGGTTGTTGGCCGACGATTAAACTTATACCCTCACGAATTTAAGCTAAGCATATTGCTTCATAAAATTTATCAATTAAGTATTTTTTACGCTCTACAAAAAACTCCTGCGTAGGAACTTTAACCTCCCCTGAATCTACATGATACTGCTCAAATAACTTCTTAGTTCCAGCTGTCAGCCAATGAGTTTTTAACCCTGAGCTATCCAGAAAATCAAAAGAGGTATACATAGGCTTATTAGATTTAGCCATATTTTCACTTCCAGGCATAGGAAACATATTCCCTAGAGCATTCACATCATCATCACGAGAGATTTCTCCATACTTGTAATATACAGACTGTACTGCCCCCTCTGGGCTTGATGGCTCCATATGATCAAGATGCATCTTTTGAATTTCCTCTGGCTTAAGGCTCAAAGAAAATGTCGCTTGATTCAAACTGTCATCATCATCTAAAACTAATTGCAATAAGCGATAAAATAAAACCTTAACCCTCACCTCATTACTTCTATAACGCCATGGGGTTAACCAACTTTCTAAGGTCTTCTTATCGAGGCTTGCACTGTTAGAAATTAGTGCTTCCGACTTTATATGATTCGCTTGAATAATATTATTTGCTAAATCTTTAGCTGGCTTATAGTCAGGAGCAATTAAGGTCGTTTTCCAGAAAATTTTAGCCTGTTCATGTACCGCTAAGTGCTTAGTATTATCACTAACTAATTCACGTAAAATTTTCTTGGCAAGATCAGCATCAAACACCTGAGTGTAATTTAACTTAATATATTGCAAAATAAAACTTACTAACCCCGATAAAACCCCTTCATGCCCCAAAGCAAGAAGCAAATGTACCGCCTTATAAGTATCAGTTTTACCTGAAAACTCTGCCTCTAAAGCTTTATTTACACGTCCATTAGCTTTTACCTCAAAAATATCCAGAAATTGCCGAATACACTCAAAAACGGAAAAGTCTTTATGTAAATCGCTACATGAATACTGCTCTTTATAATTATTCAGATAATATTTAATTTCATCCCTAAATTTATCATGAGACTTCAACCCTATTTTTGTGGAGCCAGTTAAATAAGTCGTCGCTAAAAAGGCAATCAATTTATTATTAGTATCCGTGTTATTTTTAAAGACCTTGTCCCCCCATTGCTCTTCCCTAGCAACGATTTCCTTATCTATCTCTTCATCACTAATATTTGTGTTTTTACTAGAAATACATAAAGAGCGATAAAATTGATTTTTCACCAAGTCAAGATCATCTAACGCCAAAGATCGATCGTTCAATACCTCAAACAAAGTATAGGCATCCTCAGAATTTCCAGTTTGAATAACACAAAGCTTGACCCCTTCTAAAAATGCAACAGCAGAATCAATAATTGAAAGTGAAGTTTTAAATGGAGAGAGCTTTTTACCCTTACTTCTCACTTTACTTATTTCAACAAGTGAAGTAAAAATTTGCTCAACAGCGTTTAGGTACACTGATTCAATGCATTCCTTAGTTAAGTTAGACCGGTCAACCCTGACTTTTAACGCATGCTGACTATCACTTGTAACAATGATTCGTGATAAAGCCTTACGTAAAGATAAATTATAAGAGCTACGATCATATGATAGCCTAGGCAAATAAACTTCAGTAAACATAGACAGTTTTTCAATATATCTGTCAGAAAAAACCTCTTCGGATTCTGGCTCACTAGGCAAATGAACGATTGCTAAGTATTCATCTAATATTTTTTGCAATGCCGTCTCATTTGAATCACTCCCCGCATCAAAGGATTCTTCTAGCTCATCTATATCAATAATTTCCGGTATATCTTTTGTGACAGCATACTTTATTGATGTATTAAATTTATCCAGCAAACCAGAAATTGCAATTTGTTGCTTACCAACTAAAGCCTCTCGTATAGTCGTGCGTAGCAATAGAAAAAGTAGGAAATTTGTTAAATAAATTGTTGTAAATCGTTGCTGTCCATCAATTAACTGATGCAATAGCACATCGGCCTTGGAGGTACTTACCGTAACAATAGAACCTGCAAAATACTCACCATCATTATTTTTCTGATTTTCTAGGCTCCAGTCATCTAAAAGTTGCTTAACAATACCCTTTCCCCACTTATAAGGCCGCTGATAATGCGGGATTCTAATATCACCTATAGTTTCATCATTTATACCAATGTCACAACTTAACTTATAAAAATTTCTTACTTCAGCGCCCTTTAAATCCATACTTGACTCCTACATAACTCACTTAAATTTATTAAAAAATATTGCTGCACTTTTAGACTAGTGAAACCTAACTTCTCAAACTCATCACTCGCTTATCCCCACCAAACTCACTTGGATTCAGCTCTGCTAATTGATTTCTCACCCGCTGCCTTAAGTCTTTTGCTGGTGCCATAACATACTCCTCATAATCAGGGTCATCAGGATTTAACAGTAGTAATTTAGACAAAGCTGAAGCGAGTCTTGTAACCGCTTTTACATCACGACTATCACCTTTAAGATTAGGTACTTCACCATACGGGAACTCCACATGACTGACTAAGCGTAGTTGGTGTAAAAATTGTCCGAAAACATCCGCCTTAATTCCATAACCTTGTGCGGCAGATTCAGTTGTAAATCGTGGAATTTTCCAGCCTGGAATAATGCCATGAAAACGATCCAATAAGGCATCATCTTGAAACATTTCAGGTAAGTTCTTAATATAATCCGGCTGCCTAGGCATCCCGTCATGCACCCCAATATTAGCCAAAACAATTAAGCCACACTCGCTAGTAACTTTTTCTTGGCCAACACTATATTGCCCAGACTCCAAAAAATCTTTAAATTTGGCATGAATATCATCAGCACCTTTAAAGTTAATTGACTGCCCTTCATCTAAAACTAATAAATCATATTTCCCAATAAGACCCACTTCCTTTGTAGACAGGTTCATAAATAACTGTGCCTGCGTTAATGCCCCACCACTGTTTAGCCATGCATAGCGACTTAAATTTGAATAAATAAATGACTTCCCTGTTCCTTTCGGTGCTAACTCCATCATATTCAGATTATTTTGCACCAACGGAAGTAATCGTAACAACACATTATTTTGTTGCTCATCACTATAAGCAGAAGGCTCATATCCCATAGTACGTAGTAATAACGCAACCCATTCACGGGTATTAAATTCCTTTCTAGCATTAATTAGCTGTTCTAGCCGCACTGTACCCGATTGCATAGGGTGGAATTCTATTAACTCAATCACCTTAGTTTTCCCTTCATCACGCACGGTGAGTCGCCCAGCTCCCCACTGACCACCTTCTAGCAATGAATCATTGCTCTCTAAAACGTCACTCGTAACATGTGCATTACGTTCATCAATACAGGGAATAGTAATTAACTTCCTATCATTCTTAATATCAATTCTGGCATCAAACCGATCTAACAAAACAATTGATTCGTTCAACTGTAATTGATATTTAATCTTTTCCTTTTCAGTTTTCGCGGGTAAATGCTGGCTCATAAAACTTGTAATATCGTTATATACCTCAGCATTTGTTTTATTTGGCTCTTGAAAACGTGCAATCAACCACTCTTCAACAAAGCTCGGAATAGTCCGCTTATCACGAATTTTCAATTGCCTGACCAATGCTTTATCAATTGTCAATTCACTAAAGTTTTCTAAGATTTTAGTATCCAGCTCTTCTTTATTTATCATCTAAAACATTCCCTCAAAACCTTGTGTTGCCGAATCTTTACTAATTAATGGCTCAGGTAAAAGACAAGAAAAAACCTTTGAATTCACCTTATGCGCCCCTGCTCTGTCATAACTTAACTCTACAGCTAATTCAATCATACCGACTTGCTCATTATCTGAAGAAAAATTTAAAAACAACCTACGAGATTCGCCTTTAGACATTGCTGTTGTAGATGCTTCACCTATAAGGGGAGCCTTGAATTTCCAGTTAATATCCTCAACAAAAACATCCGCCACTAATTCAACTTCAATTTGCCATGCTTTATCATTAATACGCTGACACTTATTACTTAACATGTTTATCCTAAGCGGAGTTTTACCTGCTTCAGGTTGTTTAGAAGAGAGTGTAACAAAAGGAATCAGCACTTCCTCTGGCGTTAACCCTCCATGAGTTAATAGCGCATCATCCGTTAATCCGATTCGTGTTTTAGGCACTAAATATGACTTGTTTCTACCTGAATTAATTAATGCAAAACCATCTGCCTCTTGACTACATTCACGAGGAACAACAAAAACCCTCTCTTTTGCATCACCTAATTGATCACCCTGATATTTTGATTGCGTCACCGTCATACCATGATCTGCTGTTATTAAAAAAACCACATCCCTATGCATATGAGTCGCATCTTTACTCCACCGCTCTATCGACTCCATAAGCTGCCTTAAAACTAATGAAACATCTTTTCTATGCTTTTCAAAGTCAACACAGTCATGCAAGCGCTCATCAATTCTATTCTCGAAAAAAACCAGTAAATTTGTTTCTTCCTTAATGGGCTCTTTTTTAGATTCCTGCCAACTTTTTACCACCCTCAAAGAATCTTTCTCAGGTAAATACTGCCCATATATTTGCCTTATTGCCGTTTCTGCATCGCTAGGTAACTTACTCGCCTCCTTACCAGTTATCAGCGCCATTTTGCCAACTTCAGTTAATGTAGGTAAGGGAGAGAATAAGGTTTCACTCCCTAATGATAAATGGTTAACCTTAGCAGCACCCTCAAGCAATAAATCTTGATTTAAAGCCGAAAGGGCATCAACCATACAAACAACAACCAAATATCCTTTCTCAAGGTACCCCTCAACTCGTGTAGAAAACTGTCGCCAATCAGACTCCGAGCGTGCAATGCGTGCTGACTGAGTTAGCAACCAATCAGAAAAACTTAAATTTAAGGAGTTATCAACCTCTTGAACAGACAAAAACTGCTGCCGAATAAATTCAAAATACCCTTGGCTCCATTTATGCACCTCGCTCATAGTCGAATTCTGAGACAATATTCCAAATTTTGAACGTTCTAATATTTCCGAGAAATCAACCGCGTACTGATTAACCAAGGCATCATTAAAACCTGCCAATTTACTGATAAGATCACCCGAGATATACTTTATATTATTCTGAACCAACTCATTTAACCGCATTAAAACGGATGGCCAAGGAGCAATAATTAAATCGGCAAGAACAGTCACCTCTAACTCACCCTTATCAACTAAGCGATACGCTTTTTCTACAGACTCTAAACACTTAGCAGGTAATTCCCTTGCTCTTGATTCAGGTAAATCCAACAAGGGAACTTCAAATAATAAAACGGGTAACGATCTAGCAGGCAAAGCAATATTGAGGTTAAACTTAGAAATATTCTTGCGTAATAATTCCTGATGCTGCTCGTAAGCGAGACAAGAAATAAAGCTATCTACTGACTCAGCCCCCAGTAAATTATCTATAAAAAGATGTGCTAACTCTTCTGAAAAATCGAAATTACGCATTAAATAGGCAACAAAATAAGCCTGAACATCAGTCAATTGAAACACATCCCAAAATGAACTCGACTGCTGAGTCAATACTTGTATAAAAGAAGCAAAATCATCCGCTAATAATTGAAAATTACAGCTTGTAACAACTATATCAATAACACTCAATCCAGCTAAATCGCTTGGTAAATGATCCAACAACCCTAACTGAATAATCAGCTCATCGGATAACCAATCAGGTAAGCTCAGCTGTAGCTCATTACGATAAACTAAACGTGGAATTAAATGCTTTGTAGGTAAAACGCCATCTAAGCCTTCAAAGTATTTAAAGCTATTAAAAACCGCCTTACTCTTAAAGCGTACCCGTAAAATATCATCCGCATCACTTTTTAAATGTTGATTAATTGTATTTCTTAACGATTCAACCTTATCGTAGTGGGCTGTTAATGCGTCATCAGCGTCAATATTGAATGGATCAAAAACAAACTGAACACTCATACTTAGCTCTTACAGTCTTGCAAAAGGCTTTCAAGTAAATTTACAATATCAAGATTAGGCAACCCTGACTGTTGCAAGACTCTATCTACTTGCTTCTTAACCTCATCAATAGGTTTGGGTTCATCTACTTTTACTGCCGTACCTGGAAAAATCTCCGTAAATGAAGCATGCCCATAATCAGACTTATCTTTCACAAAAGGCATAGAACTATCACTGGCGGGTTCACTTCTTACAGGTTCTGGCTGCCTCGCTTGTTCAAATAACGACTCTAATACACCTGTACACCGGCCAATATCAGAATCCGAACAGTCACTAAATTCCTTACCTAACAATTGATGAATAACTGCCTTAGATGATACATCATCCGCAACCTCAGTACTCTCAAGCAAGCTAATTAATTGATTTGATTGATTTGTATTAATGGAGCGTAAGCGAGAAATAATAGTATGCCGCTCCTCAGTGTTACCAGGAAACACATTAACCCAGCACACTTTTATTTCGTGTAACTTAACATCTTCAACACGTGAAAAATCATCGAATACAGTACTAATCGCTGCCATAACTTTAGCAACATTTACATCAGGCAGATCTCGCTTTACATCAAATAACTCAATTAGAAAATCCGCTAAATCTTGGGGTGTATTTCCTCTTTCTTCAATAAATTTAACTAAACTCTGAGTCTTCAGTCCTAATTTATTAGAGCGTTTCACTCCTTCAGGTTTATTCTTAATAAAATCAATTAAAGCACTAGCACAAAGCGGTGCATATTCTTCATTGGATAGTCCCTCAGCTTTCTCAACCTTAAGGGTTTTCCCCACTAAAAATAAAATTGCAAATTGTTTTTTACCAAATTCAAATAACTGAATGGTTAATTTACTCCCTTTAGTAAATGCATCGACTAAAGTCTTAGCAAACTCACCGTCTTTTTTCTGACTTCCCCAGCGTAAACGCTTCACTTCATGCCGAATAGCAACTGCAGCGAATAATGGCAAGGTACAGGCCGGCAACCCATAAGGCGACGCAATTAATTTATTTCTTAATTCACTTACCATATACGGATTTTCACGCTTTCTCAGCAGCGTATCATGCAATAATTTCAAAACCTCATGCAGCTCGTCCTGAGTCTCATCAGCTGATTTTATCCCTAAGCCACTTGCCTGCTGAACAAATAATGAATTCGCTCCTAATATGCCATCAATTAAGGCCGAGAGCTCACTCGTTTCCTTTGCCTCCCCCAGTAAATCGGTTTGATACGCAGGGTTTTCATTAAACTCTAAAATGCGCTCAACAATTTTCACTACCTTCGAGCTGCCTGAATACTTCTCATCACGAAGGACATTCATATTCATTGCCCGAATAGGTAACTCATGACTATAAAGCTGATTAACTTCACGCTCTAAATAACTTTTAAAGCCATGCCAGCTATGACAATCAATAGGTTCAACCGCCCCTGCTTTAAAGACTTTGCATTGCGCTGATTCTAACCCTGTTCGGCCATATAACACCTGAAGCATCGTCTTAATTGCATTACGATTACTATCACGCTTAGCCTCTAACTGCCGCCTCAAATCTTCCGATAAGGCAGTACCCTGCTTTAACTGGTCTGCAATTGCTAAATAACGGCACAGTAAATCATTTAAATGATAACTAACCCCATTTTCAGTGTAGTTTTGTACTTCAATCCCCTGTACAGGCATCCAGAAATAAATATTTTGGCTAGCCATTTCCTGCACTCTTGCCTTAGCTGTCGATACATCTTGTTGAGTATGAGCTAACAAAAGAAAGACACGCGCAGAAATCAAAGGATCTTTTAATTTTAAACTCTCCACCGAGAAAGGAGGCGTTAAAACCTCAATAGAAAAAGAACGAATAATACCGCAACGAGAAGGCTCTAAATCATGCACCCCAAGTGTCGGTAGTAAATCTTGCTGCATCAGCGGATAGCTTTCAAATAAGTGTTGATAGGAACGCCCAGAAAAAGCTTTAGTATTTTTTTCAATCAGCGCATCTATATCAACACCGCCTTCCCCTGCTAACGACCAGAAATGATTCGCGGTATTCTTCCAGATAACCCCTGCTGCTTTTAACCAAGCTAAATGCGCATTAAGCGCATTAGAAGCAGGCGTATTAGGCAATGCATCATAAAGCGTACAAGCTAAAAAATCTTCACTCGCCTTAAAATTTTCACCTAACAACTGCGCTAATAATAAAGTACTTAAAATATCTTTACGAACAGCAATCTCATGTACATCACCACTTACGCTAGCCAGTGCCTGCTCATAACGCCGCCAATCGCTACCTGACTCTTTCTTTAAACTCTCTTCATAATAATGTAACAACCGAGGAAAACGAATAAGCTCCTCTTGCCATAGCGCCCCATCCGTTATCTCAGTATTTAAAATATCCCCTGCATTTTCACGGAAAAAGGTTAATGCGGTTCTATTCGCCTGTGCTAATTTAGAAAAATTAAACAAGCCTACCGCCATCACAGGATGCAAAGGATACACATCCTCAAACAACGACCCTAACTGCGTACTTAAAGGGTGGAATAATGGCAGGGGCTGGCAGGCACTCATTAATTTAACTTTTTCAGCCTCACTGCTTACTAAAAGCTTACGCCCCTCTTCGGACCAAATCTTCTGCATTCCTAACAAATGGTAGCCATCACTCTCAGCCGCATTTAACTCAACTTTAAATGGCTTATTAAATCGACCAGAAATTTTATCCAAGCCATCCTTAATCGTAGCAG